>JANTFK010000015.1 GCA_024763595.1 Bacteroidales bacterium
GCTGTAGGCACTCCGATCCTGGGTATCTCCCCCCCGGAAACGGAACTTGCCCGTCATCTGGCCAGGTACGGGAACGGCAACTGCTTCGGCCAGGAAGAGATTGACGGTATGGAGCGGTTTATTGAAGGGCTGATGAAGGAGAGGGGAAGATGGCAACAAATGTCCGGGAATTCATTGGCTGCCGCTGGCGGTTTTACACGGTTGAATGCACAAAAATACCTGACCGATTATGTATCAGAAGATATTTAAGCGATTGATGGATCTTGGCCTGTCAATAACCGGATTTATCCTTTTAATGCCACTGTTTATACCCATCACTATCCTGTTGTTAATCGAGCATAAGGGACGCGCGTTCTTTATCCAGTCAAGGCCGGGACAGCATGAGAGATCCATCGCTGTGTATAAGTTTAAAACCATGAACGATAAAACGGACAGCGAGGGGAATCTCCTTCCCAATCATGTGAGAACAACCCGCACAGGCCGGATACTGAGGGCCTCCTCCCTGGATGAACTACCCCAGCTGATCAATGTTATAAAAGGGGATATGAGCCTGGTGGGCCCCAGGCCTTTACTGTTTAAATATATCCCATTATACTCCCCAGAACAGCGTGAGAGGCACCTGGTAAAACCCGGCATTACCGGGCTGGCTCAGGTAAACGGGCGTAATGCAATCAGCTGGACAAAGAAACTGGCGTATGATCATTACTATGTTCATCACATCTCTGTTATGCTGGACATGAAGATTTTGTTAAAAACTGCCGGACAGGTTCTGACAGGAAATGGTGTGAATGCGGGGAAGGATGTGACCATGCCCCCGTTTAACGGAACAAACTAATATAAGCATGAGACGGATCATCTACCTGTTTTACTATTTGAAAAGACTGGATATCCGGGTATTCAAATCTTTTTTAAGGCATGCGGTCAGAACCTCGGGCCACAGGGCTCCTGCCATTTTGTGGGATATGGTTACGTCATCTCTCATATACAATATCTCCCTGCTTGAGTATTTTCAATTCGGGTTCCCGGCTCTGACCCGCACGGAGCGGAAAACTTATGCCGGAACCGGGTTCATGTATGAGTACCAGTTGAAAATGAACCCCCGGAAAACCCGGGTTATACTGGACGATAAGACCCGGTTCTACCGGAGTTACAGCAATTTCATAAAACGTCCCGTAGCCGATGTGGCTTCATTAAGGGTGGATCCCGGACTGGTTGATAAATTGCTCAATCATCCTTCGGGGAAAATTGTTTTCAAGGTATTTAATGGTAAATGCGGGGAGCAGGTCCTGATCAGGGATTGTGCGGATTTCAGGGGAAAAGATCCCGTGGACTTCATGGTTGAGCACAATTACGATCTGGCGGAGGCATTTATTACACAACACCCTGTGATGAACGCGCTCTCCCCTTCAGCGGTGAATACGGTCAGGATAATTACTCAGCTTAACAGCACGGATGAAGTTGAGATCCTGGGCTGCCGGCTGAGGATCTCCGTCAATTCAACGGTCGATAATATGGCAGCAGGTAACCTGGCTGCTCCTGTAAATGAGGTCAGTGGAGTGGTTGAAGGACCGGGCGTATACAGCGACATTACAAAGGCACCGGAAAATGTACACCCTGTCACCGGCACTTCCATAGCCGGATTTCAGATCCCTTTCTGGCAGGAGACCATGGAAATGGCAAAGGAGGCTGCAAAGATCCATACCCGGAACCGCTCCATCGGGTGGGATATTGCCATTACAGGAACGGGACCGGAGCTGATAGAAGGTAACCATGACTGGTGCAAGCTGGTATGGCAATTGCCGGTTAACAGGGGGCTGAAGCCTGTGTTAGAAAGATATTTATCCATGTGATTGCTAAGCGGTATCCCTCTGATTTTAGGATAATAAACTGAAAATCTTACAGGGTCGCCAGTTTGCCGATAGTTTAAAACGATAGACAATGAAGACAAGAATTAATCGTGAGATAAAAAGGATACTGGTAACAGGGATTGGGGGTCCAACACCCCGTTCCATAGCAAAAACCATCAGGAAGGATTTTCCTGATTATACCATCATCGGGATAGATGCCAATCCCAAAGCGCTGGGATTCTTTATGCCGGGACTGGTCGATAAATATTTTGTCGCTCCCCGTGTGACGGCAGAAAATTACTGGAGCTTTATTGAAGCGCTGGTCGATCGTGAAAACATTGATATGGCTTTTGTGCAACCGGAGGCTGAAGTGATCGGGTGGGGCAACTATTACAAAAAAAACGGAACCTTTCCCTGTCCCGTACTGATCCCACAGGCTGAACTGGCACCTGTGCTCATGGATAAGGCACAGATGTCAGATATATTGCGTGATACGAAATTTATCCCTGAAACCCTTCGGATCAGTCAATCCGGCGAGAATCTGGATAAAATAGAAGGGGATATCGGGTTTCCATGCTGGATAAGGGCCATTACGGGTTCCGGCGGACTCGGTTCCCTGAAGGTTGAAAACAGGGAGAACCTGACATCGTGGCTATTTATTCACAGGGATATTGAGTACTTCACAGTCAGTGAGTTTCTGCCAGGACGCCACCTGGCTACCCAGATGCTCTATTATGACGGAGCCTATATCAAGGGGGCCTCGCTTGAATGCGTTGAATATGTAATGGCCAGCATTGCACCTTCCAGGGTTACGGGAAATACCTCCTTCGGAAGGCTGATTAACGAAAAGAGGATCCTGGCTTTTTGTGATGAGTGTATACAGTATATCGCCGGAAAGTTAGATATAAAACCAAACGGTGTGCTCAGTTTTGATCTGAAAGAAGATCCGCAGGGAGACCTGAAAGTCACAGAGATCAATATCAGGCACATGGCTTATACGGGTGTGATGGCCGATGCCGGGTTCGACCTGGTAAGGGACACGATCCTTCTCCTGCAGGATGGGGGGACCGGGAGTATTGAAAGCGCACCTTTTTTTACCTATGATAAACCGTATGTTTTTCTTCGGGATGTGGATAGTGAACCCCTGCTGCTTGAGCGTGAGGGTTTTTTTAAAGAACCGTAGATTCGAATGCGCCAAGATCAGGAGCAGAACCTGAATAAGGGAGGTGTGTAGCTGTGGTCCCGGCGTCAATCAGATCACTGCCCGGTGCCAGTTTCAGGAAATTGAGATACGGCAGAGAGCCGTCGGCCTGGCGGGGCCCTGACAGCCCGGTAGAGTCTAGACTCAGAAAATCCTGGCCGGTGACGGTGATGCTTCCTGCCAGGTCCCAGCTGTTGTTTTCATGTTGGTACTCGCTTTTGAACAGGTCTCCCAATTCATTGCCGTATGACAGGTTGTTTCTGTAGATCCGGTGTGCCAGGTTAACCGGAACAAGAATTCTGAATCCGTGTCCACCCCCTTCATAATCCTCAAAGCCGTTATGGTATGCCGTATTATTATACACAATCATGGCCTGGCAATAGTGCCCGTTATCGTTTGTATCAAAACCTGTAACCCTGTTAAATGCTGCGAGGCAATGTATGACTATTCTCTGCGGATCAATGGTTAATATATCCGGAGTATATCCAAGCTTAAATCCGTGGCCCCCTCCGAGTAACTGCCCGTTATTAAACGACCAGCAATGATCATAGGTGGTTAGGGATACGGACCCGCTGTAAAAGCCCTGATCCCCGCAGTTCCAGGCCCGGCATCCGTAATATGAGACATAGGAATCTCTTTCCACATCATTATGTACCGAGAAACCACTGCCAAAATTACCCGGTAATGGAATCTGCAGACTGTCGGAACAATTGTAAGCATCACAGTTGATGAAGTATACAGTGTCAGGATGCTGCACCTGGAATCCAATTCCTCCAACATGATGTACCACACAGTTTTCAAAGATCACATTGCCCGAATGATTGGCAATGTCCCATGCTTCAACCACATCTTCCGGCTCTGTTTGTCTCACATTTTGAATGGTGATCCCTTTTACGTGAACGAAATCAACATCATCGAACCTGATGCCCGTCGATATATTTGATTCGGGGATGGCACGTATAAAATCAAGTACCGGTTTCTCTTCCGGGTAATTGACATAGCGAATGGGGTTGCTGCGTGTTCCATCTTTTCCCTGCACATTTGTAGCGGGGGCATAGGTGATTTTCTTACGGGGATAATATACCCCTCCCCTGAAATAGACAATGTCGCCCGGTCCTGCTGTATGAAAGGCCTTTTCGAATGTGGCCCAGGGAGCCTCGATTGTTCCGGGATTAAAATCATTTCCCGGCGGATCGGCGGTAACCGGCGCTACATAATATGAACTCCCCTGTACCACCGGTTCAGGTTGCTCATGTGAACAGAAAAGCAGGGGCAACAACAGCAGGAGGCCTGATATGAAGCGAAGCCGTATGGCCAGTCGTCCGGCGTATTTACCAATCATGAGCTTTCAATAAACCGATATTATTGTTACTTTAATACCAAAGATAACCAATGTCAGCTAGTAAACAACGCATCTATCTCTCACCCCCCCATATGTCGGGCAGGGAAATGAAGTATGTCACCGAAGCGTTTGAAACGAACTGGGTGGCACCGGTCGGACCGCATGTGGATGCATTTGAAAAATCAATTGCAGATTATTGCGGGGTGAAATATGCAGCTGCACTCAATACGGGTACAGCCGCCATACATTTAGCCTTACAAATGTTAGGTGTAGGCAGGGGAGATGAAGTCATTGCATCGAGCTTTACATTCTCTGCTACCGCAAATCCCATTGTATACCTGGGAGCCACCCCACTTTTAATAGACAGCGAACCGGAAACCTGGAACATGGACCCGGATCTGCTGGAGCGGGCTCTTAAGGAGCGGAGGGGGAAGCATGGTCATACTGCTGTGAAAGCTGTTATTGTGGTTCATTTATATGGTATGCCGGCCCGCATGGAAGAGATTATGGCCATCGCGCGTAAGTATGAAATTCCGGTAATAGAGGATGCAGCAGAGGCACTGGGAAGCAGGTACAATGACAAACCGGTTGGCTCTTTTGGAGAGATGGCGGTACTCTCCTTCAACGGAAATAAGATAATCACCACTTCTGGGGGAGGTGCACTGCTCTCGGGCAACAGGGAGTTGATTGACCGGGCCAGGTTCCTGTCCACCCAGGCACGGGATGCTGCTCCTCATTACCAGCACAGTGAAATCGGGTATAATTACCGGATGAGTAATGTGCTGGCCGGTATCGGACGGGGACAGATGGAGGTTATTGATATGCGGGTCAGGCAACGGAGAGATAACTTTAATTTTTACAGGGAGCATCTGGGCAAGATTGACGGCATCGGGTTTCTGGAAGAGCCTGATGAAAAATATTTTTCAAACCATTGGCTGACAACAGTTTTGATTGATCCGGAGATAGCCGGTGTTACACGTGAGGCTGTTTACGATACGCTGGAGAAATCCAATATCGAGTCAAGGCCACTCTGGAAACCCCTTCATCAGCAACCTGTATTTTCATCCTGCCCTGCCTGGTTAAACGGGATCTCCGACAGGCTGTTTGATAATGGACTTTGCCTTCCTTCGGGCTCCCATCTGACCGGTGAGGAGAGGGAACGGGTACTTCGTATCTTTTCCGCTGCATTGTAAGACACAACTCTGGGTACAGCTACCGTTGCAGAGGAAGCTCCGGTGTAGCTTCAGGGATGATTATGCTGAACGGTCCGGGTCCCAGTTTTCCCAGCCGGCTTTACCCCATGGCATATCCCGGGAGAATCTTTTCATCCAGGGATAGACTTTTCCTTTGCCCATGACCACATATTTCCTGATGTCGGTTACTTTTTTAGCGGGATCGCCGGCAGCAAGCGTGTAGTCCGCAATATCCTGTTTAACCACGCTTCCGGCACCTACCAGGCAATTTGCACCCACTGTTACTCCCGAAAAAATAGTTGCATGAGCTGCAATTACTGAAAAATCTGATATGGAAGGGCCCTTCAGGTCATTCGAAGGGGGGTATGGATCATTGGTTAAAACCACAAATGGATAGAGGAAGACATAATTTCCTATCTCTGATAACTGGGAGATCACCACACTGGTGTAAAGTCGGCAATAGCTTCCGATCTTTACATGACCCTGAATATCAGCCTGTGTGCCTAAAACGGTGTGATGTCCGATCAGATTATTTTCTCTCAGGATGATCCGGTGACCGGTAGTAACATATTCTCCCAGTGTGTTCCCGGCATAAATAATTGCATGACTCCGGATCAGTGAGTGTGCACCGATTCTTGTAACAGGATTCTCATAATCGGGATTTGAATAGTAATCATTCAGGGGTTCACCAATGACACAGTTGTGACCGATGGTCACATGATCTTCGATAATCACGCGATCAAGTATGATCGTATTGTCGCCGATCCGGACGTTTTTACCAATGGTGGCACTGGGACTTATTTGCGTATTGGAATTATTGAAGATCATACCGGTGGCTTGTTCGGTTTTGGTACAGCAATATACAAAAATGGAAGAAAAGCAGACAACCTGGGAGATAAAAGCGTTTTTTGCTGTAACTCCTGCCGGTTTTGACGAAATTGTTGAAATGCAAGATGGACATCTGAACTGAATAGATCAAATTACACTTTACTTTCTGTTGCTACTCCGGTTGTATATCAGTCATTTAGTAAGCAAATAATGCATAAGACCTTTACTTATCGCCTGTTGGTCAAACAAGAAAAACAAAAGAGGGATCATAAAGGTATAATGTGATAATTTGTGACGTGAAATCATGAAGATAAAGCAACGACATACAAGGGAATCGATTTATATCAGTGCCCGGAAACTGTTTCACAGGTTCTCCCTGCCCCGCTGGATGGTGCTGCTGATGGACAGCGGAGTGGTGGTTACTGCGTTTCTGGTTTCTTACGTGTTAAGGTTCAATTTTGAAACCGCTCAGATAGATTATATACTGGTGTTCCGGCAATCTATGCTGGCTCTCGTAGTGTACCTGGGATTTGAATTAATATTCAAATCCTTTGCGGGTCTTATCAGGCATACGACTATCCGTGATATTTTTAATGTGGTACTAACCACTTGTTCCGCGCTGTTATTCTTGCTGGGATTAACTATGGTAAGCCGTATATCGGGCTGGAACAGGATCTTTAACATACCCATATCGATCATACTGATCCATTTTGTATCGGTAACTGCAAGCATGTTCCTTCTCAGGGTCCTGATCAAGATGTTTTATGAGATGGTTACCACCAATCCTGCCTCCAGAAAAAATGTGATCATTTTCGGTGCGGGTACCATGGGGGTAATCATGAAGCGGGTAATTCTGGAGGACAGATCCAATGAATACAACATTATAGCTTTCCTGGATAACAACAGGAACCTGCAGAATAAAATCTTGGGAGGAATTCCTGTTTATAGTCCGGACAGGTTAAAAAGGCCGTTCCTTGAGAAATACAGCATCAACACCATGATCTTTGCCATCAGGGATATTTCCATGTCTGAAAAGAGTGAGATCTTTGAGTTTGCTGTGGAGCTGGGACTTGAGGTTATGGAGGTCCCCCCGGTGAATACATGGCTCAATGGCCGGTTTAACCTGAAACAGCTGCATAAGATCAGGGTTGAGGATCTGTTGAGGAGAGATCCCATCCAGTTGAATATGGAGTTGATTGAAGGCGGCCTGATGAATAAAACCATCATGGTGACAGGGGCAGCCGGTTCCATAGGTTCAGAGATCGTCAGACAGCTTACACAATTTAGGGTTCGTAAGTTGATTCTCCTGGATAATGCAGAGACCCCCATGTTTAATCTGGAGAGGGAATTGAATAAGCGTTACCGGAAGGTACCGGCACATACGGTCCTGGTCGATGTGACCAACCTGGACAGGGTTGAACCGGTCTTTAAGGAGCACAGGCCGGATATCGTCTTTCATGCAGCAGCCTATAAACATGTATCCTTAATGGAGGAGAATCCCCATGAAGCGATCCGGGTCAATGTGGGCGGTACGATGATATTGACCAAACTTGCAATTAAGTACGGTGTCAGCAAGTTTGTCATGGTCTCCACCGACAAGGCGGTCAATCCTTGCAATGTTATGGGGGCTTCCAAACGGATGGCGGAGATGACCGTACGCTCCAACTCCATATTCATGGAATCCAGGACACAATTTGTAATTACCAGGTTTGGTAACGTTCTTGGTTCCAATGGTTCGGTTATCCCCATCTTCAGACAACAAATTGAAGAGGGTGGCCCGGTCACTGTTACTCATCCCGATATTACACGCTATTTCATGACCATTCCCGAGGCTTGTCAGCTGGTACTGGAAGCCGGTTTCATGGGAGAAGGGGGTGAGGTTTTCGTTTTCGACATGGGGAAACCTGTTAAGATCGTGAACCTGGCCAGACAGATGATCAAACTTTCCGGATTGGAACCCGGTAAAGATATCCGGATCGTCTATACGGGGTTAAGGCCGGGTGAGAAGCTGTATGAAGAGCTGCTGTCAAACCGTGAAAAGTTACTTCCCACCTATAATCCCAAGGTGAGGGTGGCCACCCCGGGGGTGTTTAAATATAAAACGGCACTGAAAGCTATTCAGCGGTTTCTCTATACCTATACGGACTATTCGGAAGAGGAACTGATCCGGAAAATGGAAGAGATAGTTCCTGAATATCAGTCTAATAATGAGAAGTTTGGTAATGGGAACGGACAACCTTCTGTTGAACTGGGTCTGTATCCTGACTGATCCCGGCAACTTTTCGCCCGATTGCACGTATGCATTTTAAAAACAGATGTGGAGGCTGTACACGATATCTTTTTATTTGATCCGGTTCGTCCTGGTTCCATGTAATGCCCAGGTTTCAGGGTGCACCGATCCGCTTGCCGTGAACTATGATCCCTCGGCTGATATCAATGACGGGAGTTGTACCTATGATCCCGTTTCGGTTGCACCCACTGCTACCTTTGAACTGGGGGATGATCTGAACGAGACCTCAGGGTTGGTCATATGGGACGGGCTTATCTGGACCCTCAATGATAATGATGATACAAGGCTGTACGGCCTGGACAGCAGCACAGCAGAGATCGTTCGTGAGGTTAATGTTGGGGGTGTGACAAACCGTGACTGGGAAGAGATCGGTCAGGATGAGTTATTTATTTACCTGGGGGATTTTGGAAACAATGCTTCAGGTGACAGGAAGGATCTCCATCTGTTACGTGTGGAAAAGCGTACATTTTATTCCGGAGAGCCCGGAATTGATACCATCTGGTTCTCATACAGTAACCAGGAAAGAGTGGATTCTGCAGGAGCCGGGCAGACTGATTTTGACTGTGAGGCATTTATTGTATCGGACGATAGCATCTACCTCTTTACGAAACAGTGGACCAGTGCCAGGACTACGGCATATGTACTGCCAAAGGTCCCCGGTACCTGGGTGGCACGTCAAAAAGAGACATTTGATATCGAAGGGCTGGTAACCGGGGCCACCTGGCTGGAGTCAAAGCACCTGCTGGTGCTAAGCGGCTATACATGGTTATTACAACCTTTCCTCTATCTCTTCTATGATTTCCGGGATCATGCTTTTTTCTCCGGAAACAGGCGCAGGGTAACCCTGCCTCTTCCGTTTCACCAGGTGGAGGGTGTGGCTACCTGTAACGGACTGAAATATTACATATCCAACGAATTGTTTGACTATCCGCCTGTTGCAAGCACGCCACCCGGGCTGCATATCATTGAGATGGACAGTCTCCTGGAGGACTACCTGGCCATCCTGGGTATTCAGGATCAGGGATCGCCGGGGGGAGCAATACTCTATCCCAATCCGGCAGCAGAAACCATTACACTGAAGGTGGCTGAAAGATATCTTCACACGCCTTATACGGTGGTCGATGTATCGGCCAGGCCGGTCATCCAGGGTGTACTCTCCGGTGAGCTGAACACCATTGATGTCAGCTCGCTGTCACCCGGGTTCTATTCCGTTAGCTGTGCCTTTGCAGATAAACCGCATCTGATCTTTATGAAACTCTGATAATCCCGGAAAAATGAAACATTACAGCCATAGAGCTATAACCGGAGCATGGATAAGGATCCTGCTTACAATGATGATTATCACCGGACTCCTGGGGTCATGTGTGACCACAAATAAATCGACCTATCTGCAGGACCTGGAAGATAGCGGGGTGCCCTCTGAAATTTATCAGCCCGAAAGTTATCGTATCCAGCCCAATGATAATCTTTTTATCCGGGTAACCACTCCCGATCCGAGATTTTCAGAGATGTTCAATACCCTGCCCACCACCACGGGTTCCATGTCTTCTACCGAGCAATCGGTTGACCTGTTATCCTATTCGGTGCATACGGACGGTACTGTGGATATTCCCTATCTCGGATCGGTTTATGTGGCCGGGAAAACTGTAACAGAGGCAGAAAAGGTCCTTCAGGCGGCACTGGCCGATTATATATCGGATGCAGGTATAACGGTGAAACTGGTCAATAATTATGTCAGTATTCTGGGGGAGGTTACCCGGCCGGGGCTCTATCCCATCTATAAAGAGCATCTTAATATTTTCCAGGCACTCTCCATGGCCGGTGATGTGGGTGAATTCAGCAACCGCAGTAATATCAAGATTGTCCGTTCAACATCCGATGGTTCCGTGATCAGGGAATTTAACCTGACAGACAGGAACATTGTGGATTCAGCGTTCTATTATGTTATGCCCAATGATGTGATTTATGTGTCACCGATGAAAGGAAAGTTCTTTGGCTTCACCCAGTTCCCCTATATGGTTCTGCTGAGTTCTGTTACAACCTTTATTCTCGTACTGAACTATATTCAGACCAACTGATAACAGGTTGTTCAACAGTCGTACGGTTTGTTCCATATTTATCAGGGAAGGAGTTGATACCCGATAATGGAACGGTTGGCACTTGCTAGTGAAGCGGCTGACACCCGGCGCAACCTTTTATATCTTTAATATTTTTCTGATGGCACCGGATCTCTTCGTGTTTTACACAGGTGATCCCAAGCTTATGCATATTCCTGTTATGACCTATCATGTATGCAGGGAACTTCCCCTTTTTCTTCACAAGAATATTGAGCATCAACCCAAGCATGGATAAGCTGATGAGGATCACGGCGATGATAACGATTTTTAAAAACACCTGAACAATACAGATTTACTTTTGTCTGATAAAATAATAAATTCTTTAACAAAGATAACAATTGCATTGACAAACTGAAAGTACCCATGTATGTCTGATATCGCGATTGCGCTGAGTAAGGAGGAGATCCTGGGTGATTTTGAACTGGCCTGCCTGAGCCGTGAGATTGCTTTACTGGCCCGTAAAGAGGTGCTTTCCGGCAAGGCCAAGTTTGGTATTTTCGGGGATGGAAAAGAGGTGGCCCAGATCGCATTGGCCAGGAACTTCAGGAAGGGTGACTGGCGTTCGGGTTATTATCGCGATCATACTTTTATGATGGCTACGGGAATGACCAGTACCGGGCAATTCTTTTACCAGATCTATGGCCACACCGATGAGGAAATGAATCCGGGAAGTGCTGGCCGGAATTTTAATAACCATTTTGCCACAAAAAGTGTGAACCCGGACGGCAGCTGGAACAACCTGGCTGATCAGATGAACAGCTGCGCGGATCTTTCACCGACGGCCGGACAGATGCCACGCCTGGTGGGACTGGGATATGCTTCCAGGCTGTTCAGGGAGAATGAACAGCTTTCCGGAATGACGCAGTTTACAAGGGATGGAAATGAAGTGGCCTTTGGGACCATAGGGGATGCGGCCACTGCCGAGGGACATTTTTTTGAAACCATGAATGCTGTAGCAGTGCTTCAGATTCCCGTTGCCATGATGGTATGGGATGACGGGTACGGTATTTCAGTAACCCGGGATAAACAGATCGTCAAAGAGAGTATTTCCAAAGCCCTGGAAGGCTTCCGGAAGGAACCGGGCAGCAACGGGATCCTGATCTACAGGGTGAAGGGATGGGATTATCCCGGGATGATCAGGGCCTTTAAAGAAGGAGTTGAGCAGTGTCGTCGCGATCATGTGCCGGTGTTGTTCCATGTGGATGAGATGGTACAGCCCATGGGCCATTCCACGTCGGGCAGCCATGAAAGGTACAAACCAAAGGAAAGATTGGATTGGGAAGCCGAATATGATCCGCTGTTGAAGATGGCAGTATGGATGGAGGAAAGCGGGATTGCTACCGCTACCACATTGAAGGCTATCCGGGAAAAGGCCCTGGTACAGGCCAGGGAAGCCCGGGATACGGCATGGAAGAACTATATTTCCCCCATATTAAAAGAAAGAGATGAGTTGCTGGCCATCATTGATAACCGCTGTTGTGTGTGTGCCCATGACAAGGTGGATAAACTGGGGATCCTGAGCCGGGACCTGAAGCGGATCCTGCACCCTGTTCGCAGGGACATACAGGGAACCGCCAAACGGATCATGCGTCATCTCTGTACCGATTGTCCGGTGCGCGAATTATTACAGTCCTCCATCTCTCATTGGCTCGAAGCGTATAAGGAGGAGAACCGGAAAAGATACAGCACCCATCTCTACACGGAAACGGACCATTCACCCCTGAAAGTTACACCCGTACCACCCGCCTATGAGGAACATCCGGAAAGGATCACCGGAAGGGAGGTGCTCAGGGAAAACTTTGATGCACTGCTGGCCGGCAATCCGCGTATTGTGATATTTGGTGAGGATACGGGGAAAATCGGAGATGTGAACAAAAGTCTGGAAGGGTTACAGGAGAAGTATGGCGAATTAAGGGTCACCGATACCGGGATACGGGAGGCCACCATTGTCGGGCAGGGGATAGGGCTTGCCCTGCGCGGATTAAGGCCCATTGCCGAGATACAGTATTTTGACTATCTGCTGTATGCCCTGGAGACCGTCAGTGATGACCTGGCCACACTTCACTGGCGGACCAAAGGGGGGCAGGTTGCCCCGCTGATCATTCGTACAAGGGGGCACCGGCTGGAAGGAATATGGCACTCGGGTTCACCCCTCAGTATGGTGATCAATTCCATCAGGGGTCTGCATGTATGTGTTCCCCGGAATATGACCCAGGCTGCAGGATTTTATAATACACTCCTCCGGGGTGATGACCCTGCACTTGTAATTGAACCGCTGAAAGTATACGGACTCAGGGAAGAGAGGCCCTCCAATATGGGAAGATTCACGGTGCCCCTGGGGGTTCCGGAAGTTATAACGGAAGGAAAAGATGTAACCCTGGTTACATACGGTGCCTGTGTTCGCATCGCACAGTCGGCCATTGAACAACTGGCATCATTTGATATTCATGTGGAGCTGATTGATGTACAGACCCTGCTGCCTTTTGATCTGAACCATTCCATTGTGGAATCGTTGAAAAAGACCGGACGGGTGGTCTTCTTTGATGAGGATGTTCCGGGAGGTGCTACCGCCTTTATGATGCAGAAGGTGATTGAAGAGCAGAAAGCCTGGTTTTACCTGGATGCAGAGCCGGTCACCATTACGGCACAGGAACATCGACCTGCATATAGCTCCGATGGTGATTACTTCTCCAACCCCAATGCAGAGGATGTGTTCGAGTCCATCTATGCGATCATGCACGAGTCTGACCCGGTAAAGTATCCGAAGATTTACTGATTGTGGAACGCTTCGGAGCGGGCTCATCATCCCCGTACCTCCGGATTCGGTAGTTGATATGGGCGAAAAGAATGCTGAAGAAGGGGCTCAGGAAATTAAAGAAGGCATACGGCACATATTCCAACGTGGGGACACCCAGCACCCTGGACTGGGTGGCGCCACATGTGTTCCAGGGGACAAGCACCGAAGTGAGGGTGCCCCCGTCCTCCAGTGTGCGGCTCAGCACCTCCGGTTTTAATCCGCGTTTTCTGTAAGTATTTGCAAACATTCGGCCGGGGACCACTATGGCAATATACTGGTCCGATGCAGTGATGTTGAAGAAGAGGCTGGTTGCAATGGTGGTGGCTACCAGCGATCCGGTGGACTGGGCCCAGCGGATCACCGAACTGGTGATCTTTACCAGTAAACCGGCCGATTCCATGGTGCCTCCGAATATCATGGCTGAAAGGATCAACCAGATGGTATTCAGCATACCGCGCATACCTGTGCTGGTCAGCAGTTCGTTCACCATTTCGTTGGGAGTGGAGATGGCAATGTCACCGAAAATGGACTGCATGACAGAGACATAGGAAGCCTTGAAAAGGGTGGTGGTGGTACTGTCCAGTCCCAGGGCCACTTCACGGACCAGGTGTGGCTGGAAAATGATGGCAAAGAGCCCCCCTATCAGGGATCCGGCCAGCAGGGCGGGTAGCGGGGGGATCTTCCGGATAATGATATAGATCAGGAAAGCCGGGACCAGCATCAGCCATGGGGTGATCGTGAACTTGGACTGGATGGCATCCAGCACCATATCGATGTCACCGGGAGTGGATTGGAATTTATAGGTGAAGCCGATAACCAGGAATATGATCAGGGTGATCGACATGGCCGGAACGGTGGTGATGGTCATGTACCGGATATGCGTGAACAGGTCTGTGCCCGCCATGGCAGGTGCCAGGTTGGTGGTGTCGGAAAGGGGCGACATTTTATCACCAAAATAGGCTCCTGAGATCACAGCTCCGGCTATTACACCCTGGTGAATACCCAGTGCCTGTCCCACCCCGATCAGGGCGATCCCGATGGTAGCCACAGTTGACCAGGAGGAACCGGTGGCCAGGGACACCATACCGGTTATAACCACAGTGGCGAAGAGAAAGATCTTGGGATGGAATACTTTGAGACCATAATAGATCAGTGCGGGTACCACCCCGCTTAAGAGCCAGGTGCCTGCCAGGGCCCCGATCATCAGCAGGATCAGGATGGAGGGCATGGCCGAGCTGATGCTCTTCACAATACTGGATCGCACATCGACCCATTTAACACCCAGGAAGGCAGCCACGATCCCGGCTACAGCCGATGCCAGGATCAGTGCAAACTGATTTGCTCCGTCCAGTGTATGGTCCCCGAAATGGATCACATTCAGCACCAGGAGGGTGATCAGTACTGCGATGGGGATCAGCGCCTGTAATAGATTGGGTTTTCGTGGTGCTTTGGATGTCATGGCCGTTGCAGGATAAGCTGCCAAGATACTATTTTTCTCCCATGTTCGTTTTATATAAAATAAAATTGGTTTAACTTGCAGCAGGGCAAGATTTGGAAAAATGGAACTTAACATCGACTTCTTCCATATTGTCAATGAGAGCGTTGCGGAAAAAGGCACTGTTCTGATCTCCGAACCGTTCCTGAGCGATAACTACTTTCGTCGCTCCATCGTTTACCTGACCGAGCACAATGATGACGGGTCGCTGGGTTTTGTATTGAATAAGCCGCTTGAGATCAGTATCAATGAGATCGTAGAAGATTTCCCGCAGGCCGACTTTACCATCTCTGTGGGGGGGCCGGTCAGCAACAATACCGTACACTACATTCACACCCTGGGAGAAATGATACCCGACAGTGTTCCGGTGGCGGATGGGATTTGCTGGGGAGGTGACTTTGATGTGATCAGGGAACTGATCCGGAAAAAAGAGGTGCGACCCCATGAGTTGCGTTTCTTCCTGGGATATGCAGGCTGGTCGGCCAAACAGTTGGAGAGGGAGTTGGAGGAGAATGCCTGGCTGGTGGGAAAGATCTCTCCACGCATGGTCATGCAGGGTGTTGAATCTGAATCCTGGAGCAATATTCTGGCCGAATACAACAACAAGTACCGTGCATGGGCTAACTTTCCTGAGGATCCCGGTCTGAATTAGTGCGAGCACTCAGTATTCAATGCTCAGTTCTCAGTTACCGGGATAAAAGATTATCGAAGAATACCCTGATAAGTGCCGGTTCCAGCAGAATGGGGAAGAGGAAACCCACAACCGCACCCCAGAAATGAGCAGCATGGTTGATATTATCTTTGTTGCGCCGGCTCATATAACTTGAGTATAACAGGTAAAGGATACCAAAAACAATACCTGGGATGGGTAGGATCATGTAAAAGTAGATCTTCTGCAGGGGTGCAAAAAAGATATAGGTAAAGACCACTGCGGACACGGCTCCGGATGCTCCCACAGCACTGTATCTCTCCACGTTCCTGTACCTGATGATGGTGGAGAGCGAGGCCAGTGCTATGCTACTCACATATAGCAGGATATAGAAGAAAGAACCGGAAAAGATCACCCCCTGAACCTCCAGGGTGTTGAAAATCTGTTCGACTCCCGTCCCGAAAGAATAGAGTACCAGCATGTTAATACCCAGATGCAGGTAATCAGTATGCAGGAATGCATGGCTGAAGATCCGTTCATACTGCCGTTTTCGCACCATTTGGAAAGGAGACAGATCAAAGCGTTCCAGCAGCACAGGGAACCTGAATGCGGCCAGGGAGAACAGTACGGTAATAGTAACAATGATGATGGTGATCATGGAAGTGGTAAATTACAGGTGAAGGATTTTAAAGATCAGTTCCCGCATGAGCTCCCCATCCGGTATGTTGTTGCCATTGTACCCTTTGGAACGCAAATCGTAAGTCCGCAGCAGGGAGATGATCCTGACCAGTTTGCCAGCTGAATAGTGCTTTGCAGCTGTCTCATAATCCTTCACAAAGAATGGATTTACCTTCAGGGTAGCGGCCAGCTTCTGTTTTGATTTATCTCCGGTATAGTGGACCATAAGCAACCTGGAGAAAAAATAATAGAGTGAGGGAATAACCACAGCCAGCGGATATTTCTTCGGATTATCTGCAAAGTAGTTGATAATCCGGTTGCTTTTCATCACATCCTTTTTCCCCAGGGCATTCTGAAGTTCGAACTGGTTAAAATCCTTGCTGATCCCGATATGCTCCTCCACATGCCGGGGAGTGATGGTCTGTCCCTTCTCTCCCAGGGCAATGATCAACTTTTCCACCTCATTGGCGATCCTGGAGAGGTCACTTCCCAGGAACTCCGCAAGCAGGACAGCTGCTTTGGGTTCTATGCGGCATTTCCGGTTGGAGACATAGCCCGAGATCCATCCGGGGACCTGGTTGTCATACAGTTTTTTAGACTCAAAAGAGACCGCTTTATTCTTCAGTGTTTTGAATACCTTTTTCCTGCTGTCGGGTTTCTTGTGTTTATAATTGATGACAAGCAGGGTGGAGGGTTGTGGCTTTTCCACATAATAGGCCAGGTCATCTATATTCTTTAACTCCTGGGCTTCCCTGACCACCACTACCTGGTGGGAGGCCATCATGGGAAACCTCCTGGAGAGGTTGATCACCTGACCGGCATCGGAGTCTTTGCCGTAAACAACTGTCTGATTGAAACTCTGTTCTGCTTCGGTGAGGACATTTTTAGTGATGAAGTCCGTTATCCTGTCGATGTAATAGGGTTCATCACCGTAGAGAAAATAGACGGGTTGATAGGCCTTGTTTTTCAGGTTGCCCATCAGCTGTTCGTAGGTCATTCCCAGTTAAATTTAAGGTGTTTGACAGAAGCCCGGTTTTCAATGATCTCATGGAGCGATTTGATCCCGATCTCCAGGTGGATCTGCGCAAACTTTTGTGTAACCTTCCGGTCGCTTTCCCGGGTTTTTACGCCTGCCGATATCATGGGCTGATCCGAAACAAGCAGCAGTGCACCGGTTGGGATCTCATTGGTAAACCCTACAGTGAAAAGGGTGGCTGTCTCCATATCAATGGCCATACTTCGTGTGGACCGCAGGTAATCCTTAAAATCGTCATCATGTTCCCAGACGCGTCGGTTGGTTGAAAAAACTGTCCCCGTCCAGTAATCCCTTCCCATGTTCCGGATGGTGTGGGAAACCGCCCTTTGCAGATTAAAAGCAGGAAGGGCAGGTACTTCCGGTGGAAGATAGTCATCCGACGTACCGTCTCCCCTGATAGCTGCAATGGGGAGGATCAGGTCCCCCAGATCATTCTTCTTTTTCAGGCCGCCACATTTCCCGAGGAACAGGACCGCTTTTGGATGGATGGCCCCCAGCAGGTCCATGACCGTTGCTGCATTGGGACTCCCCATACCGAAATTAATCATGGTGATATCCCCTCCAACGGTAGCTGGCATGGCAACGTTGCGATCGTACACAGTGGTACCCTGCCTGCTGGCGAATTGTTCCAGGTAGCCCTGGAAATTGGTCAGCAGGATGTAACGGGTGAACTTTT
>JANTFK010000016.1 GCA_024763595.1 Bacteroidales bacterium
ATGTGAAATACATTCCCTCCATCCTGAAAATGCTGGGAGCTGAACTGCCCGGGCTGGTCAATATAGCTACCCATGCGGATGCCGGTGAAGATACATTTGATGAGTTATGGGAGCAGATATCCCAGTGGCATACCAGTCCTTCCGGGATGTTTCCTGTCCTTGCGGCCCGGGAAGTGGAAAAGGGGAACCGGGATCAGATTCCCCGGGCGGAGGCCGGTATGGGAGCCCTGTTAAGGGCTTATAATCACGAGACAGGCATGTGGAGGCCCGAGCCGCTAGAGGGTTTTCCCTGGAAAGCCTATGAACCGTCCAGCGGGTTTAAAATTATCTCCCGTATCTGTGGATATATCGGCATGGAAAATTTCCCCCGGGAGGTCCTGGAAAAATCCATTGACAACCTGCTTGACCATAAAAGTGAGCTTTATGCCGAGGTGGCCACCGCACGTAACTATGGAGAGACCATGGCCCACTACCTGATGCTTACCGATTACAGGCATGACGAACTGCTGGATGCCATGGAGGGTTGTCTCGAGGGGTTTCATGATCCTGAATTATGGGTAGAGACCGCTTCCAGCGGATACGCTCTTTTCGGGTCCGGAATGATCGGGGCCTTCATGAACTGGAAAGATCTGCCATTCGACCGGGCGTTGCAGCAATGGTTTCGTTTTGAACATGGTTGTACGATGAAAAACAGGTTCGTTGCCGGTCCGTACGGTAACTGGGTCAATGTGATTCCCAAAGAGCCACAGGCCATTTTCGGACATCCTGAATACGATGTGCGTCGATACGGTATCAAGGCCCGTAATCAGGCACACTGGGCCAAAAAGATCACCCTGCTTGTCCCGCAGCAGGAGGTCCGGTTGAGACTGGCCGCTGATGGAGAAACCGGCGAAGGCACCTTCACTTTTACACTTACCGGGGAGCAGTTTGCCACCATGCAGGAACCCTGCCTGAAAGCTACCTGGAGCGGGGCATATGACATTTCGCTCAATGGGGAGCCGGTAAAGCAGGTGCGTTATAATCTGCCTGTTGCTACAGCAGGCTGGTATATTCCGCAGCCGGCCTGCAAAACCCTGCATACCGGGGAGAACAGTATCACAGTCAGGCTGATTGGTCCGGGAAAGGAACCAAAACCGGGGGCCCCCTTGGCGGAAAGGGCTTCTTTTATCCGCATCGGCCTGATACAGTGGCAGTAATGGTATTATTTGATGTGATACACAAAAGCATATGATGCAACTTGTTAAAATAATTACACTTTTTGCTGTATGTACCCTTGCAGGCTGTACAGGGGATCCTGCACCGGCTCCTGATCATGCACCGGCTTCTGATAATACCCGGAAGCCCTGGGCATACTGGTGGTGGCACGGGAGCTCGGTCACTCGCGAAGGTATCAAAGAGAACCTGAAGGCCTATAGCGAGGCCGGCATCGGGGGGTTGCATATCGTACCTATTTACGGAGTGGAAGGGGATGATGAAAACTTCATCGATTACCTCTCTCCCGGGTGGATGGAGATGCTGATTTATACGGTCAGCGAAGCAACAAAGCTCGGCATGGGCATCGATATGACCACGGGGACCGGCTGGCCCTTTGGCGGGCCGGGAATATCCCATTCCTATTCGGCAAAAAAGTTTGAACTGAAAAGATCCGGCCAATGGGATACGTTGACGGTGGAAGGGAATACCGCAGGAACGACAGGGACTACCGACGGCATCGTCCTGCTAAGGGATACCGGTTATACCCTTGTGATGAAGCCTACCGGGCAAATGGTAAAAAGGGCCGCTCCCGGAGGGGAGGGGCTGGTCATCGATTACTTTAATAAAGATGCCCTGGATCACTATTTCAGGCGTTTTGAGGATGCATTTGGCAAAGCGCACTTTACATCAGGCAGGGTCCGTGCATTTTACAACGACTCCTATGAAGTGTACCATGCCAATATCACCGGGGATTTCCCCGGGGAATTCAGGGAACGCAGGGGGTATGACCTGGCGGATCACCTTCCGGTCATGGCGGACAGTGTGCGGACATATCTGCAGGAACGGATTGCTACCGATTATTGTGAAACCATTTCGGACCTGTTATACGAAGAGTTTGCCGGGAACTGGGTGGATAAGTGCCACGCACTGGGGATGCTGACCCGCTATCAGGCACATGGATCCCCCGGCAACCTGCTGGATCTGTATGCAGTGGCAGATATCCCGGAAACAGAAGTATTCGGTGTAAACGGGTTCTCTTTCCCGGGCCTGAGAAAGGACCCGGATGCCCCGGCCAGCTGGGTGCCCCCCGATCCGCTGATCATGAAGTTTGCATCTTCAGCGGCACATGTAAAAGCGCATAAGCTGGTCTCTTCCGAAACCGCCACCTGGCTGGGGGGCCATTTCAAAGTGGCGCTCTCCCAGGTTAAACCTCAGGTGGATGAGCTTTTCACGGTAGGCATCAACCATATCATTTATCATGGGATAACCTACAATCCGCCGGAAAGGCCTTTCCCGGGAAGGCTCTATTATGCCTCAACAAATTTTGGCACCAGGTCCCATTTCTGGCACGAATTACCGGCATTAAACCATTACATTGAACAGTGTCAGGGCATTTTGCAGAACACGGAACCCCTGCATGATGTGCTTGTCTATTTTCCCATCCATGATATATGGGCCCGCAGGGCGGTGGGAGAGCTGGCATACCTGCAGGTACATAACACACCTGAGTGGTTTGACGGAACCGGTTTCAGTACCGTTGTTCATCAGCTCTGGAACCGGGGTTTCACATTTGATTATGTTTCGGACAGGATGCTGGCAGAAGCCCGGGTGGATAATCATTCAGTCTCTTTTGAAGGAAGGGCACATCCCGGGGGAGGGGTACACTATCGAACCATTGTGGTCCCTTCCTGTAAATATATGCCGGCAGGCACCATGCAGGTGCTTCGTGACCTGGCGGCAAAAGGGGCAAGGATTATATTTCACGGGGCCCTGCCCGATAGTGTCCCGGGCTTTTACCGTTATAAAGAGCGCCAGAAGGAAATGGAATCGCTGAAAGCGCAAATCTTTCCCATGATATCCATTACAACAGATCTGCCGGATGAACTGCTGAAAAGCGGTATTGTCAATGAAGAACTTGCTGAAGCGGGATTGAGGTTTATCCGGAAAAAGGGAACCGGCGGAGTGGTCTATTTTGTTTCCAATCTTTCCGGCCGGTTTCACAAGGGCCCTATCCGTCTGGCTACCCGGGCCCGGTATGTGGAGATTTTTGATCCCCTTACCGGGAAAAAGGGGCTGGCGCAATCCGAAAACAGGGGCGGTGGAACAGAGATCCTGCTGCAGATGGAACCGGGGAGCTCCCTTTTTCTGTTTTGCCATCGTAAGAGACCCGGGGGTCATTTGGTCCAATGGTCCTGTGAGGAGGTTGGCGAAACGGCACCCCTGACCATTGGATCAGCCTGGAGGGTTACACCTGTAAGCGGCGGACCTCTCCTGCCGGAACCGGTGCAGATTGAAAAGCTGGTATCCTGGGTGCAGTTTGGTGGCGACTGGGAGACCTTCGGCGGGAAAGCAATCTATACCACACATTTTGAACTTGATCCGGACTACCTGGGAAAGCCGGTCAGGTTACAGCTGGGGGATGTCAGGGAAACGGCCCGGGTTACGGTCAATGGCCGGGAGATGGGATTGCTGTGGTGCATCCCGTACACCGTAACCCTTCCGCCCGGTACCCTGCAAAGGAACAATACCATGGAAATCGAAGTGACGAATCTTTCATTCAACCGGGTAAAAGCGCTGGAAGAAGCAGGCGTGCCATGGAGAAACTATTATCATACCCCTTTCATGAGCATTGAGGGCAAACCCTACGACATATCGGGTAAATCATATGTGGCGTCGGGCTTACTGGATGATATCCGGTTAATACCATTAAAAGAAAATCTATGATCACTATACAGGCGAGTATTTCAAAAGGATGGCTGAGCAAACACGGCTCATTTTATTTTCCATCCAAATATTACCATGATCCCCTCTTCAGGCGGGAAGAAGACAGCAGAATAAACAGTTTTGTCAGGGAACGGTTTCCTGATACGGCTATCTACAACATGGAAAGCAACCTTGTACAGGCAGCCTTTGTGCAGGAGAATCACGTACTGGTGGGAGCAATCCAACCCAATATGATCCTGGCAGCTTTGCTGGGGGCTGAATTCTCCTTTTTCGAAGATAAAGACGCGGATGTACGGGGAAGACCACTGGAGAAGATTGCGGATAAAAAGGAACTGCCACCCGTGGATTCCATACTGGAGCATCCGCTGGTCGTGGAGCTGGATCAGCAAATCAGGGATATCACCACAGGGTATCCCCAATTAAGGGTGATTCCCCCGTTTTTCTGGGATACATCGGGACGGGCCACCATTCACGGGATCGTCACCACTTCATTGAAACTTACGGGTGATATGATCATGACGCTGATGATCACCGATCCGGAGCTGGCTCATGCGATTCATCAGTGGATCGTGGATGCATACCTGACTCTGATCTTTCATTTTGCCGGCCCGGGTCATTTGGAAATCACATCGGTCCATGTGGGAGAGTGTGCCGGTACCATGGTTTCATCCGAATTGTATGAAGAATTCGTCATACCCTATATCAATCAGCTGGGGAGCCGCTTGGGAATTGTACGCCTGCACTCTTGCGGATTTTCAGATCATCTGATTTCTCCGGCTCTGAAAATAGATAACCTGGGAATTTTCGATACGGGTTCTGATACCTCCATAAAAAAGATAAGAGAGGTTCTGGGAAAGGAGCTGGAAATTAATGTGGCACCCCCGGTCAGGTTGTTACAGGAGGGTGCCCCGGAATCCGGGATCCTGGAATGGCTCGATAAAACGCTGGTGGAAAACAGGGGAGGGCCACTGAAAATCGTCTACCATATGGAGCCGGATTATGAGGTGGCTAACTGCCTTGCGCTGCACAGGGAGCTGGAAAACAGGGGGCTGATCAAACCGGGACGGATATATTAATGATGCATGAATAAACCACAGCACAACAGGTTGTTGAAAAGACTCTGGCTGATGCTGCTGGCCATTGGCCCGGGCATCTTTTGTATCGGTTATACAATCGGTACCGGAAGTGTGACGGCCATGGCCAAAGCGGGAAGCGAATATGGTATGCAGCTGCTATGGGTGCTGGTATTAAGCGTATTTTTCGCATGGGTGCTCATGGAGGCTTATGGCAGGTATGCCGTGGTTACCGGGGACACTGCGATCCATAGTATCAGGAAGAAGATCAGGCACGGAAAGCTTCTTGCCATACTCATTGTAGTGGGTGTTGTGGTGGGACAATGGAACTCACTGGCCGGGATCCTGGGGTTGTCCGCCCATGCCATTTATGAATTAGTACACCTTTTTTTCCCGGAAACAGTAGCGGAAAACTACTGGGCCATCCTGGGGATTGCAGTTTTCTTAATATTGGTTTTATACGGATTGCTGCTGGTCGGGAGGTACGCTTTCTTTGAAAAGATCCTGATCGTGTTTGTGACCATCATGGGGCTCTCCTTCCTGATCTCCATGCTGGTTGTTTTTCCTGCTCCGGCCGATATTGCAGCCGGATTAAAACCATCCATCCCCCGGGTACCGGGAGGCAAACTGATGGTGGCAGCTTTTGTGGGTACAACCATGGCAGCCCCCACATTTGTGGTCCGTCCGCTGCTCATGAAAGGGAAAGGATGGGGCAGGGAAAACAGCAGGGAACAATCAAAAGATGCGCTGATCTCGGCCATACTGATGTTCCTGATCAGCGCTTCGGTCATGATTACCGCTACGGGTGCCCTGTTCGGGGAAGGCAGACCGATCGTAAAGGTGCTGGATATGGTCTATACACTGGAGCCTGTAGCCGGTAAATTTGCAGTGGCCATCTTTGTGCTGGGAACACTGAGTGCCGGGTTATCATCCATTTTTCCCATATTGATGGTGGCTCCGCTGTTAATTGCCGATTACCGTAACGGTGAACTTGATACCGGCTCCGGTTTGTTCAAGATTCTGACAGCCATAGCAGCTGTTTTCGGACTGGTTGTTCCCGTTATGGGAGCCAATCCCATTGCGGCCCAGATTGCAACCCAGGTAGCCAATGTGTTTGTCCTGCCCCTGGTCATAGGAGTTATTATCTATCTGGTCAATAACCGGAAAGAGATGGGAGATAAGCACAGGGCCGGCATCTGGCTGAACACCGGTCTGTTTGCTGCTTTCATTTTTTCTTGTTTCATTGCATATAACGGAGTAGTGGCGCTGCAGGCGCTGCTAAAATAAAACGGCAAATGATGGACAGATTTCATTTTTTTCTCAGATTCCTCCTTCTTCCCGCCATGGTCATGGCCGCCGGAACATCACACCTGTGCCGGGCGCAGGTTAGATTTGATGACACCACCAATGTGGCCTGGGGAAAGGATTTCAGGCTGGTCGGGATCAGCTCCCCCGTGGATGGGCAGATTCAGCGGGCATATTTTTACAGGTCAACTTCCGCTGTTCCGGCTCCCCTGATCGTTAGCCTGCATACCTGGAGCGGGGATTATACGCAACCGGATCCTTTGTCCGCATTGAGCCGCTCAGCCAACCTGAATTATATCCATCCCGATTTCCGCGGGCCAGACAATACACTGGATGCTTGTTGCAGTGATCTGGCCATCAGTGATATCGATGCATCCATCACCTTTGCCATTGAGAACGGGAATGTGGATACTTCCAGGATTTACGTGATGGGTGTTAGTGGTGGTGGCTATGCCACGCTTGCAGCCTTTATGAGATCGAAACACCGGATAAGAAAGTTTTCAGCCTGGGTACCGATCTCGGACCTGGTAGCATGGTACCGCGAAAGCAGTATCAGGAGAAACAAATATGCCGGGGATATTCTTCACTGCACGGGATCGGCAGCAGATGTGCTGGATATTGCTGTAGCCAGGAAACGGTCACCCCTGTACTGGGATACCCCGGTGGGCAAACTGGAGGATGCGGAAATCTCGGTTTATACCGGGATCTATGACGGAATCCAGGGCAGTGTCCCCATCACCCAGACCATCAACTTTTACAACAAGGTACTGTCGGATCTGGGGGTGAAGGATTCCGCAAAATATGTTTCGGTTTATGAAAAGGCAGCACTGCTGGAGCTTCGCAGGCCGCTGGGAGATTTCGGGCAGATTGCCGGCCGGAAAGTATGCCTCCAAAAGCAATATCAACATATTAAACTGGTCGTTTTTGAAGGAAATCATGAAATGTTACCGGAATATGCACTGCATGAACTCATACCGGCTATTCCCGTTCAGTAAATTTCCCAACACAATGAAATCAAGAATTAAAAAAACCAAAAAATTTTAAACAGATGCAAAAACAATATAACTGGGGGATCATTGGTGCAGGAGGGATCGCCAATGTGTTCGCAACGGATCTCAAACTGCTTCCCGGTGCGAGGTTGCATGCCATCGCTTCCCGGTCCGCAGAAAGAGCAGAAGCCTTTGCTCAGAAACACCATATTCCGGTTTCTTACGGCAGCTGGGAAGAGATGGCAGCGGACCCGGATGTGGATATCGTTTATGTGGCCACCCTCCACCCGTACCATTTTGAAAACACCCTCTCCTGCCTGAAAGCAGGCAAAGCTGTGCTCTGTGAAAAGCCCATTACCATGAACAGCAGGGAACTGAAAGTGCTGGTGGATACAGCCAGGGAGAACGGGGTTTTTCTCATGGAGGCGTTATGGACCCGGTTCCTTCCTTCTGTCCTGAAGGTGCTTGAGATTGCTGAAAGCGGTGAACTGGGTGCATTGTATGATATATATGCCGATTTCGGGGAACGGATGGAATACGATCCGGATCATCGTATGTATGACCTTGCCCAGGGAGGGGGAGCCCTGCTTGATATCGGCATTTACCCCGTGTTCCTGGCTTTGCTGATGGCCGGTATTCCGGAGCGCATAGAGGCCATTGCCGGCTTTTCAGAAAACGGGGTGGATCAGCGCTGCAACATGATCCTGGAGCATAACCAACATGTTGTATCATCATTGAATTGTACCGTCCTGGCCGATTCACCGGTGGAAGCTACCCTGGTGTTCGAAAAGGGATGGATCAGGATGGAGTCCTGGTGGCTCACGCCCGGTCCCATCACCATACACCGTCCCGGGAGGGAACCGGAATTCATGGAGTTTACTAACATGAGCCCTGACGGGGTTCCCGGGCAGGGGAAGGGTTATCAATATGAAGCAGCAGAGGTGATGCGCTGCCTGGATGAAGGGTTGACAGAAAGTCCCCTGCTGCCACTGGATTTCAGCCGGAAACTGACGGGAACACTGGACCGGATTCGTAAAATCTGCGGGATCCGCTATCCCCAGGATGATCAGGATCCCCGGGATCATTAGCTTTAATTTTTGTAAGGGACCGCCTTCAGCCGTTTGAACCTCTTGATCCTGTTCTGCCTTAACCTGAACTGGATAATCACCATGGATAACAGCAAAATGAGGCCTCCAATAATCACGATCTGCCAGGTTCGGGTTGCAGGATCAGAGAGTTTGTTCATACCATGCTTGATGAGATAACCGGTAACCACACTGATCCCTACCTCGGGCAGAAGGCCGACCATGGTCCCAAACAGGTATGAACGGGGGGTGATTCGACTGAGGGGGAAGCTGAAATTAATAAAAGTGGTGGGTATAATATAGATACCCCGGCTAAATGCCACCGTCCATAATCCATATTTCCGGATCCGTTTATTGATCCGCCGGATCAACTTTTTTTTCCCGTATTTATCATGGAAATAGTCTGAAAAGGCATACCGGACCAGATAGAAAGTGGCCATCACCGCTACAATATTTACCACCCAGTTGATAATCAGGGCAGGAATAAGCTTCAGCAAAAAACCCAGGGCCATGGAGAGATGGAAAACGGGTAATCCGGAGAGGGTACTTAACAGGATGAAGACACTGATGAGCAAAACCAGGAACACAATGCGCTGATCGGTCACCATCATTCTTTCAAACAGCATGGGACTGGCATCATTTTTAATCGTGATCCAGATAAAGATGCCAACGGTTATCAGGATAAATGCAATGATAATAATTCTGAGCTGTTTCATTGGGTGCTATTTCACTATGCACTATGCGCTAATAGGTTCCCGTATGCCGGAAAAGGTACACCCAGCCTGTGTACATGGTTTGTGATGCCCCAGAAGGTTCCCCCCCTCCGGGAGGTGCAGTACCGCCTGTTCCCGAACCCGGACTTTTATTACCCCGGTTCAGTTTCCAGCGCTCAATGATATTGGGGTCCTTGTATTCCATGCCGTCATATCCCGTGGCTTCCACAATATAATAGTATTGTCCTTCCGGGGCCCTGCGGTCGCTTGTATGCATGTTGCCATCCCATCCCTCCCAGGCGTAGATATCATCTATCTTTCGCCTGTACACGATCTTTCCGGCCCGGTCTACAATGGTTACCTTGCATGACCTGAGCGACTGGTGCTTGAACACAAATTTATCATTAATGCCATCATCATTGGGGGTAAACACATTGGGAATGACCAGTTGGGAAGGCACTACAAAGATGGGATCTTCCAGCCTGAAAGTATCAATGCAATCCTCCTCACTGGTGGAAACCAGATAGGGATAGTAATACTCATCTGCCTGTTCATAAGTAAACTCGGTAATTGTTTCCTCATCGTTGGTAATCTCGCTCTGCTTGGTTCCACCCAGTGTATCCAGGAATACCCATTCATAGGTAGCCCCGTTCTTCGATTCATTGATAAACCTGACAGTCAGTTTTGCGTCTGTACTACCCTGGTCAGCACTCCAGTCGCTGGGCAGGTCCGGATCCCACATGTTGTCCGGGTTGGTTGTTTCCAGCACTTTATCCAGGTACTCCACCCTGAATGAAGCTTTGGTCTGAATGCTCTCATAAAATACCGAGTCCACTTCAACCATGCCAAGATTATCGGTGGCGGTCAGTATGTACCATGTATCTTCGTAAGGTGGCAGGTAGCTGATATTGGGATGCAACAGCACCGTATCATAAGGGATCTTCAGCTCATCATTATCCGAGGTCCACTTGAACCGGTATCCGATGGTCTGTGACAGGGCCTCGTGGGAGACCGGATCATAATACAACAGCGTGTCCGGATAGACAAACCCGGATATGGAGACAAATTCGCAGCGCCGTTTATAAACCGGTAGCGTTCCGTCGGCCTCCTTTTCCACTTCTGCCCGGAATTCATCCAGCATTACCCAGGCCAGGAAGGTGGTATCGGTCCCGGATCCGTCCCGGATCCTTACCTGATAGCCCCCTTCTTCCAGATCAGAGATGGTTGAGGAAGAGACACCGGTTTCGGTTGCAAAGGGAGCATCAAGTCCCGGAATAGACGGATTGTACCTGCGCCATTCAAAATCATAATTACCCGGACCGGGCAATGCCGCTGTAAGGCTTCCTGCTTTTGGTACACGGTTGACCTGGTAGAAAACAAACAGCAGATCCTCACCAGGGTTCACCGGATAGCGGATCGTATCTGTATGGTCAGCTGTAGCGGAATTGATCTGTGCCCATGATGCCTGCCATGCAAAAAGGGCCAGGAACAAGCCGGTGATAAGTTTTTTATGAACCACTCCGGAGGATAACATTTTACAGGTTTACGCTATAAACGAATTATTGACAATTTATTATACGGGCAGATAGCCCGTAAAATTGCAATTTTTAAAAAAAATGTGCAATAATTTATACACTATCCTGCGATTTACGGTCATATATTTCCATCTACATATATTAACTTAGCCGGTCAGTTTAATGTGAATGGAGTGGAAGCGATCAGGAGAGAATTAAATGATGCACAGCAGAAGGCTGTATTGAATCACAGGGGGCCCGCGCTGGTAATTGCAGGAGCCGGATCAGGTAAAACCAGGGTGTTGACCTACCGTATTGCCTACCTGCTCTCGCTGGGAATACCACCTGCCAGGATACTGGCCCTTACTTTTACCAATAAGGCAGCCCGTGAGATGAAAGAGCGAATCGCCACGCTGGTCTCTCCCGACCTTGCAGGCAGGCTCTGGATGGGTACATTCCATTCGGTTTTTGCGCGCATCCTTCGCAGGGAGGCAGAAGTGTTGGGATATCCTTCCAATTATACCATTTACGATACCATTGACTCGCGCAGCCTGGTCAAAACCATCATCCGTGAATTTAACCTGGATGAAAAAATATATAAGCCGGCTGAGGTTTTTGGACGGATTTCATCTGCTAAAAATAACCTGATCACCCCCGATGTGTACATGGCCAGTGGTGAGTTCCGGGTGCGCGACCAGGTGACAAGGCGCCCGCGGCTCGGAGAGATTTATGACCGGTATGTAAAGCGCTGTAAACACTTTGGGGCCATGGATTTTGATGACCTGTTGCTGCAAACCAATCTGCTTTTCAGGGATCATCCGGAAGTGCTGGAACGATACAGGGATGCCTTCGATTATGTGCTGGTGGATGAATACCAGGATACCAACTACGCACAATACCTGATCATAAAGAAACTCTCGGAGGTCCACCGGAACATTTGTGTGGTGGGGGACGATGCCCAGAGCATTTACTCTTTCCGGGGTGCCCGTATTGAGAACATCCTCAATTTTAAGAACGATTATGCCGATTACAGCATCTTCAAGCTGGAACAAAATTACCGTTCCACACAGACCATTGTCAATGCGGCAAACAGCCTGATTAAAAAGAACCGGGGACAGATATCCAAAGAGGTTTTTTCAAAGAATGAAAACGGGGAACCGATCCGCGTTGTGAAGGCCTCGGATGACAGGGAGGAGGGTTTCATTGTAGCGGCACATATTGCTGACCTCCGTTTCAGGCAGCAACTGGAGCACAGTGATTTTGCCATTCTGTACCGCACAAATGCCCAATCCAGGATTTTTGAGGAGAGCCTGCGCAGGATGAATATTCCCTATAAAGTGTATGGATCACTCTCTTTTTATCAACGGAAAGAGATCAAAGACCTGCTGGCATATTTCCGCATTACTGTGAATCCCAGGGATGATGAGTCCCTCAAACGTGTGATCAACTACCCCATGCGTGGCATTGGCAAGACTACCCTGGATAAACTGAACGGATATGCTGAGAAGCTCGATTCACACATCTGGGATATTCTGACCCACCTGGACCAGGTGAACCTGGGCTTTAACAGGGGAACCATCAGTAGATTACTGGGATTCACAGGCATGATCAAAAGCTTTCAGCAGCGCCTGCACACAATGGAAGCATTCGACCTGGCCTATTCCATTGCCAGTGAGACAGGGATCATACTGGATCTGAAATCGGACCAGACCCCGGAGAATATCAGCCGGGCGGAGAATGTGGAAGAGTTGTTGAACGGCATCAAGGATTTTACAGATAACGCGGAGCGTGAAGGTGATCTGACCCTGGGGGATTACCTTCAGGAGGTGACCCTGATGACCGATGCGGACAATGAGACGGAAGCGGACCGGAATAAAGTTGCCATTATGACCATACATTCGGCCAAAGGGCTTGAATTCAGACACCTGGTGATTGCAGGAGTGGAAGAGGAACTCTTTCCTTCCGGCATGAGTGTCGATAATCCCAGGGAACTTGAGGAGGAGCGCAGGCTCTTTTACGTGGCCCTGACACGTGCAGAAAAATCGGTACTGGTCACCTATGCAGCGAAGCGTTACAAATGGGGTATTCAGCATGACTGTTCCCCCAGCCGGTTCATCAGGGAGATCGATGCCCGCTACCTGGATCTTCCTGCCGATTTTTACCCCCTCCTTCCGGGTGCCGGGATGATACCTCCTGAGAAGAAAAAAATTGTTCCTGATGCTTACAGAAAGGCCACGGGACGCAAGCTGGTCAATATGAACCAGGCATCCGGAACTCCAGCAGACTTTGCACCATCTGATCCCGGCCTGATCAGGGTCGGCGTGAAAGTGGAACATCCCCGTTTTGGGATTGGAGAGGTACACCGGCTGGAGGGAACAGATTCCAATATGAAAGCAACGGTGCTGTTCCCCATCGGGACCAAACAGCTGTTGCTCAAGTTCGCAAAGCTCAGAATAGTGGAGTAAGGAGCCTGCATGATGATCATCTCTGTCCGGTCCTGACCCATTTGCCACCCTGACTTAAAAGAAGTACTTTTGTATAAAATTTAGATTAAATGGCATACGATTATAACAGCGCCCGAAAGAAACTGGTCCTGCCCGAGTATGGCAGAAACATCCAGAAGATGGTCAACCATATTAAGACCATTGAAGATCGTGACGAACGCAACAAAGCCGCCAGGACCGTGATTGGTGTGATGGGCAACCTGAACCCCCACCTGCGTGATGTGAATGATTTCAAGCATAAACTCTGGGATCACCTGGCCATCATTGCTGACTTCGACCTGGATATTGATTCACCCTATGAATTGCTCAAGCCGGAGTCCCTGCAGAGCAAACCCAATAATGTCCAGTATAACCAGCATTCCATCCGTTATAAGCACTACGGCAGGTCCATCGTGCTGATGATTGATAAAGCAGTCGAGATGGAAGAGGGGGAGGAGAAAAACGATCTGATCCGGATGATCGCGTATCATATGAAGAAGTCCTATCTGACCTGGAACAGGGAAGCAGTGAGTGATGAAGAGATTTTCACAGATCTGAATACCCTCTCCGGTGGAAAAATTAAAGTGTCAGAAGAGCTGAAGCTTCCCGAGACCAAAGATATCCTGGCCAAGAACCGCAAGAAAAAAGGAGGGAAGAAGAAACAACAATCCTGATCCATGGGAAAGTTTGTCATCGAGGGCGGGCATACTCTGCAGGGTGAGATTACACCCCAGGGTGCCAAAAATGAAGCATTGCAGATCCTGTGTGCCACGTTGCTTACTCCTGAAAAGATCACCATCCGGAACCTACCCCTTATCAAGGATGTCCTGTTGCTCATTCAGCTGTTACGTGACCTGGGGGTCAGTGTGGAACAACTGGATCAGAACAGCTATAGTTTCCAGGCACAACAGGTGGATCTGAATTATTTCCGGACCGATGTTTACCTGCAGCAATCTGCTGCCCTGCGAGGATCTGTAATGATCCTCGGACCACTGCTTGCACGGTTTGGAAGGGCGGTGATGCCCAAGCCCGGTGGTGATAAGATTGGCCGGCGCAGGCTGGATACCCACTTCCTGGGGTTCCAGGCACTGGGAGCTGAATTTGATTTTGATCATACCGAGAACTTTTACCGTGTCAATGCAGCCCATCTGAAAGGTTCGTATATGTTGCTGGATGAGGCATCAGTTACCGGAACAGCAAATATTCTCATGGCCAGTGTGATGGCTGAAGGAACGACAACCATCTATAATGCCGCCTGCGAACCATATATACAACAGCTGTGCAAAATGCTTGTTCGAATGGGAGCGAAAATCTCAGGTATCGGTTCCAACCTGCTTACCATCCGGGGGGTGGAAAAGTTGGGTGGAACCGACCATACCATCCTGCCCGATATGATCGAGGCAGGAAGTTTTGTGGGTATGGCTGCCATGACCTGTTCAGACCTGACCATTAAAAATGTAGCGTTTGACCAGCTGGGGGTTATTCCTGCCTCCTTTCGCCGGTTAGGTATACAAATGGAACTTAGGGGTGACGACCTGCATATCCCTGCCCAGGATCATTATGCCATAGAGACATTTATTGACGGAGCCATCATGACCATTTCAGATGCTCCCTGGCCGGGGCTGACCCCGGACCTGCTCAGTGTGATCCTGGTGACGGCTATCCAGGCAAAAGGAAGCATCCTGATCCACCAGAAAATGTTTGAGAGCCGGCTTTTTTTTGTGGATAAGCTGATCGATATGGGGGCGCAGATCATTTTGTGTGATCCGCACAGGGCCACAGTTATCGGACTGGATCATTCCATCCGCCTGAGGGCAACTACCATGACCTCGCCGGATATCAGGGCTGGCGTGGCTTTGCTTATTGCAGCCATGTCAGCCGATGGAACCAGTATCATACACAACATAGAACAGATTGACCGCGGCTATGAAAATATTGATGAACGGCTCAACCGGCTGGGTGCATCCATCCACCGGGAACCTGAAATACAAATCTGAATTATGAAAAATGTGATAACGCTTCTTGTTGTGTCTCTGTTGCTTTCCTCCTGTAATTCACAGCGGGGAGGAAATAACAGGTCTTCATCTGCCAAAGCCGGTAACAGCGATGTGAAAACTGGCATAAATGTTGGAGAGCGGGCACCCGAACTGGTCTTTCCTTCACCCACCGGGGAGAACATCTCCCTCTCTTCCCTCCGGGGGGAAATGGTACTGGTAGATTTCTGGGCCGCCTGGTGCAACCCATGCCGACTTGAGAATCCCAACCTTGTTAAAACATATCAACACTTTAAGAGCGACGAATTTATTAATGGCTCCGGTTTTACTGTATACAGCGTATCACTGGACAGGCGGAAAGAGGATTGGATGGCTGCCATTCAAAAAGATGGTCTGGAATGGGAGTACCATGTGAGCGACCTGAAAGGATGGCAGTCTGCTCCTGCAGCCATATACGGAGTGATGGCCATACCTTCCAACTTTCTCATTGACGGGGATGGTATTATTGTTGCCAAGGGCCTGCGGGGTCAGTACCTGGATAACAAGCTGAAGGAGTTACTGAAACCGGCGGGTTAAAGCCTCCCAGATCACTCCTCCTCCTGTTCTGCAGCATATGTTTTCAGAAGTTCCTCCTGGATCTCCCCCGGAACCTGTGCATATTCAACGAAGCGCATGCTATACATTGCACGTCCACTGGTGAGGGAACTCAGGGCGGTTGAATATTTGTTCATTTCGGCCAGGGGAACCCTGGCAGTAATCTTTTCAAAGCCCTTTTCACTGGCCATCCCCTGTACCACCGCGCGGCGGCCCTGCAGATCGCTCATCACATCACCCATATAGTCAGAGGGGACCAGCACTTCCACCTCATAGATCGGCTCCATGATCTTCGGACCGGCTGCTTTGAAAGCCTGACTGAAAGCATTCCGTCCGGCCAGCATAAAGGAGATCTCGTTTGAATCCACGGGGTGCATCTTGCCATCATATACATAGACACGGATATCCCGGGCATAAGAACCTGTCAGGGGTCCTTCTTCCAGTTTTTCCATGATCCCTTTCAGGATGGCTGGCAGGAAGCGGGCATCGATGGATCCGCCCACAATACAGTTCACAAACTCCAGCTTACCGCCCCAGCTCAGCTCGTGGGTATCCACTCCCCGGTTGGCCATTTTGTACTCTTTACCACCCAGTTTAAACATGGCTCTGGGTTCGGAACCCTCAGTATAGGGTTCTATGATCATATGAACTTCGCCAAACTGTCCGGCACCACCCGATTGTTTCTTGTGCCTGTAATCGGCCTGGGCAGCTTTGGTAATGGTCTCACGGTAGGGGATCCTGGGGGCAACAAAGGTGGTTTCTACCTTGAATATATTGTCCAGGTGCCACTTCACAATATTGAGGTGGTACTCACCCTGTCCCGAGAGAATGATCTGTTTCAGCTCTTTGCTGTATTCTACCCTGACAGTTGGATCCTCCTGGCTGATACGTGTCAGCGCTTCGCCCAGTTTCTCCTCGTCACCTTCGCTTACCGGTTTAATGGCGGTCCTGAATTTGGGCTCCGGGAAAGGTATGTTCTCAAACAGATAGGAAACACCGGGCGAGGTAAGGGTATGGTTGGTTTTGGTATTTTTCATTTTAACCGTACATCCGATGTCCCCGGCTGCAAGCGAAGGAACCTTTGTCCGGTTTTTGCCCAGTGGTACAAAGAGCTGTGAAAGGCGCTCCTTATTACGTGTTACATTGTTGGTCAGGTCATCACCCTCTTTCACCGTCCCCGACATCACTTTAAAATAGTTGATCTCTCCTATATGGGATTCTACAGATGTTTTGAATACAAATAGCGAGGTAGAACCTTTTTCATCACACTTTACCTCCGTACCATCGGTGGTCTTCACAGCCTTAAATTCATCAGCCGAGGGTGCCACATTGGTCAGGAACTCCATAAATCGTCCCACACCCTGGTTGTTTTTAGCCGACATGCAAAAAACCGGGAACATGCCACGGGCTACCACACCTGCAGTAATACCGGTCCGCATCTCATCTTCTGTAAGGCCGTCATTTTCGAAAAAGAGCTCCATGAGTGCTTCATCATTTTCAGCAGCTTTTTCGATCAGCTCATTGCGCAACTCCTCTGCACGGTCCGCTTCTGAATCTGGAATATCACTGATTTCGGGCTTGCTTCCGTTCTTAGGGTAGTTGTAAAGTTTCATCTGGATGATATCCACAATGGAGTCAAAACCAGGACCCACATTTACAGGGTATTGTGCCAGTACGGCGTCACCTCCAAAGCTCTCTTTGATGGTTTCATATGCTTTGTCAAAACTGGCCTGATCATGATCACACTTGTTGATTACCAGGATGACGGGCTTGTTGAATTTTTGCAGCCACCTGCTGTGGATCTCGGTCCCTACTTCCACGCCATTCTGGGCATTCACCAGGATTACACCGGTATCAGCCACATGCAGGCTGGAAACGGTTCCACCTACGAAATCGTCGGCCCCGGGAACATCCAGAATATTGATCTTTTTTCCGTTGTATTCTGTATGCATGATACTGGAATACATAGAGGTCTGGTTTTCCTGCTCGATCTGGTTGAAGTCGGAAACTGTATTCTTGTGGTCAACGTCACCCCTGCGGTCGATCACGCCACCTTCAAACAACATGGCCTCAGCCAGGGTTGTTTTGCCGGACCCTGAATTACCCAGCAGGGCAATGT
>JANTFK010000017.1 GCA_024763595.1 Bacteroidales bacterium
ATTGGTGCCCCATTGACCCGCACCGATCAGTGCCAGTACCACCCTGTCGTTGGAGCTTCTGAACTCTCCTCCGGTGAATGTTGTCTTTATCTTTGACCGGTAAGCAGGAACCTTCCCGGCAGTCTGTTCTCCTGCAGTTGCTCCATGCCCGGAAAGATCTTTCTCTTTCAGATGGGAACAGGAGGTGGCAAGGCCCAGCCCTGCCATGCTCCATGACAGGTTGCTGAAAAATCTTCTTCGTTTCATGTGTTTAAAATTTTCAATTACACTTCATTTTATTTGAAAATTTGAGAACGGATGCAACCGCTACCACTCTCGGATGATCAAAATATCTGAAAACCTGAGCCCTGATATCAGGACTATTGATTCAGCCATGTAATAATATTTCCGGCAAACTCCTGATTCTCGTCAACTACCTCCACACTGAAGCGCTTTTCCACACCCTGGTGCCTGTAAGCATTTTCCGGATAGAGCAGGTGACACGTTTTTCTTTTATCTGTTGCAGGCTCTCCACCGGCCGAAAGGGGATTCAGGATGAGCAGTTTCCGGGGGCTCACTGCGGCCATCAGGTCGGTCAGGTCATACTTTTCAATGGCACCCGCCACTATGGAAGGGATATATGCAGGAGTATATTCACGGGAAAGCGCAAAATCTGTATAACTCAGAAACGGTTCCACCAAGCATACTTTTTGAATATGCTTCTCAAACAGGGCAGCATGCAGCAACTCGCTGCCGGCCGGCCCCAATGATATGGCTGAAATGGTTTTATACCCATCCAGGCCGGTTTCCGCAAAATGTACTACGCTCACGATATCTGCAGCCCGCATGGCCACAATGGATCTGTTGGTCATGATCGATGCAAACCATTGATTGAAGGAGGTATTGTCGATATAGGCATCCCCCTTCAAATAGCCGGGGCCCATGGAACCAATGCCCCGGACATCAAACAGCAGTACAGCATAACCCTGCTCCAACATGGCATGGATCATGATGCTGTCGGCCCGGGCAGCTTTCTCCATACCCCGCTCATCGAGCAGAAGCACCACCTCCTCACGGGCATTTGTCAGGGGTTTAAAGAGGGCTGCTGGAAGCATCAGGTCACCCTCCCCGGGTACCAGGTATTTTTCCAGCATGTGATGCTCACTTACAAACCGTCCGGAAAAGACGGCCTCCACGGAAGCAACCGGGACTTTGAATCCGGACAATTGCTTTACCTCCTCCTTTATGCGGCTCATCCGGATATCATAATCCTCCCGGCTTCTCATTAATTTCAGCCGGGCCTGCTGACCCTGAACCACTTTCCGGTTCAACGAAAAGATGGTCTCACCCTTCAGGGAGGTGGCAAGCTGACCGGTGGGTGTGGCCCACAGCTCCTCCTCCGGGAAAGTCTCCACCTCCAGGTCATCAGGACTACCGGGATTCTCCAGGTATTGCTGGAAAAAAGCATACATGGCTTCACGATTCTTCCTGGTGGAGGTATGCACATTGTCATCTTCCACCATACCCATCCGATCGCCGGCACCCAGGGCATCATAGAACCGTTTCACCTCTGCATAGGTATCCCTGGCTCCCTGAATGCTGAAAAAGTCCCGTGTGGTGGTGATCATCAGACCGGGCCTGGGGGCCCTCACCTCCAACAGGTCGGCATGGTCCACTCCTTCACTGATCATATGGAACAAGTTCTGTTCCGCATCCTGGGGGCCTCCTGTTTTTAGCTGGTACTCCATTTTGGTAATAAAACATTCGGGGGCTGCAGCCAGGATCCGGGGTTCCATAGCAGCTATGTAAGCTGTCTGGGTACCGCCGCCCGACCTGCCGGTCATACCGATCCTTTCCGGATCCACCTCTTTCCGGGTAAGCAGGTAATCCACACTCCGGATTCCGTCCCATATAAAATATTTTGCAGGGGAATATCCAGAAACATAACATTGCGCACCGGGATAGGAGTGCTCATCCGTAGCACCAAAACGGGATTTTCCTTCCGATTCCACATAATACTGAAGTCGCTCACCCTGTCCGATGGGATCAAAGGCCAGTACAATAAATCCCTTCTTCACCAGATTGATACAGATATGCTGATAGGTTTCACTGCGGAAACCCTCCCTGGTATGACCGCTTGCATAGATAATGGCCGGAGCTTTGCCCTTTCGTTTTTTGGGAATGAAAAGGGCGGCGGTCACGTAATATCCCGGCATCGATTCATAAATCACCTTTTCCACCCTGTAGTCTTCTTTCCTGATCACCCCCGTTACACGGGCATTCAAAGGTGTTTTTCCGGGGAAAGGGCCGATCAGTTCAGCCAGCTTCTTCTTCATTGAATCCTGCCTGGCAAGAAAATCTTCCCGGTCACTCAGACGGCCTGTTACCGCTTCTCTTTCCCGGAGCTGCTCAAAGGCCAGGCGGCAGGAGCTCTTATACTGGCTATTCTCCACATCGGAATAGAATTTCCAGTAATCAAAGAGATTCACATCTTCCTGGGAGTGAAGAGGGAGAAGAAATGTTAACAACAATACCAGTCCTGAAAATAGTTTGGTGTTCATGGTAAGTAATTTTAACAAGGATGTACTTTGTTTTAAATTGAAAATAGCTGAACACTAAAAATAGTGCTTTTAATAAAAGCAGCCAAAGCATATGTGGTGAGCTTAGTGGATCTTCCAGGTATTATGTCAGGCAAAACCAGTATCAAGTTCACTTCTTACTGGAGATTGATGTTTGATGCTACTACAAACACTTAATAAAATCAGTAGATTTGTCCTTATATCCACCTGATGAAGAGATGTGGTTTGACAGATAAGGCGGATAAGACCCAAACCATGAAGAACCTGAAAACAATTTCAAGATTGTACCTGGCAGCCATCGGGCTGCTGGCTTTCTCCATACCTGGCGGAACCCTTCTCCTGGCAGGCACATATGGCTACAACCTGGGAGGAGACAGTGATTGTGCCGTCTGGTGGGCAGAAGGTGCATACAAGGTCATGCGGTACGACCCGCTCCCTGAGGGTCAGGTAATACCGGTCCGGTTAAAATCGGCAAGGAACGAGTATGAATCATTCCAGGTCGTTCTGAAACCCCGCCGGGAGATTGAAAGCCTGGTCATCAGCATAACAGACCTGAAAAACAATGCAGGGGGCTCCATACCTGCAGCATATATTACCATCCGGGAAGAGGTGTATGTACACATCATCCGGCCCACAGATGATTATGGCAAACCGGGATGGTACCCCGATCCCCTGCCTGAACCGGATGGCCCTCTCCATCTGGATAGCGGGTTGAACCACCCCTTCTGGATCACGGTAAAAGTACCTGCAGCGGCAAAACCCGGCAGCTATTCCGGGACCATCCGGCTCCGGGCGGATGGGTGGAGCAGGGATATCCCACTCTCCCTGGAAGTATGGAACTTTTCGCTTCCCGCCAGGACCACCATCAGATCTTCATTCGGGATAAGTACAGGCAGGCTGCAGCAATACCACAACACCCGGACGGAGGAGGAGCTGAAAATTGTTACCGATAACTATTACCGGATGATGAACGATTACAGGATCGCACCCACTAACCCCTTCGAATTATATCCCATGAAGGTAAAGATAGGGGGACTTTATTGGGAAGGAGGGCTATTTTCAGGCGATACGGTTTACGCCGGGAAGCGGGCCTTAAAGATCACAGATCATGATACGGAAGGAAACACGGAGGCATTCTCCAAAGGGTTTATTGAGATTGACCCCTCGGGTACCTATATACTCAGCTGGCATGCCAGAACTGCACTGCCGGGTCAAAAATATAGCCTGCAACTGCAATGCTTCGATGCTGATAAAAAACAGTTGCTTTTTGAAAACCGGATGGATGTTTTCACAGGCAGTCAAAGCTGGAAAACGGATACCCTTGCCATACGCCCCTTCAGAAAAGCGATAAAATATGTGAGTATACATCTCTTCCCTGTCATTCCGGACCTTTCAGGATGTCATACGGGTACCGCCTGGTTTGATAACATCCGGCTAACGGCAGGCGATGAGGAGAATAATCTGGTTCCGCAGGGTGATTTTGAACTGCAAACTCCGGATCTTTCTGTAGAGGTTGACTTTACTGCATTTGATGTGGCAGGGGAGAAATACCTGGATGGGTTGGGATTCAACGCCTATCACCTGCCCCTGCAGGGATTGCCACATGGCAATTTCTATGCACAGGAAAAGGGAGTATTCAGCGGGTTTGCCCAGGGAACACCGGAGTATGATGAAATGATGCGGCAATACCTGACCCAGGTGGAAGAACACCTGGCGGAGAAGGGATGGCTCGGGAAAGAGTATGTTTACTGGTTCGATGAACCCAACCCCGAAAACTATCCCTTTGTGCGCGAAGGGATGAAGATCATCCACCGTTCGGCTCCCGGTATTACCCGGTTCATTACCGAACACCGGCCAGGTTCAGCTATCATGGATGTTACAGAGATCAGCTGTACGGTCATCGGCCGCCTGGACCCCGAAATTATCAGTAAACTGGTAAAGGAGGGTAAGGAGTTCTGGTCCTATGTCTGCTGCTGCCCGAAGGCACCCTACCTGAGCCTCTTTATCGACCATGATGCCATCAATATGCGCATGTGGCTCTGGCTCTCCTATCACTATCAGCTAACGGGTATCCTGGTCTGGTCGGCCAATTACTGGAACTCCCAGGCTGCATCCCCTAAGAATTACCTGCAGAATCCCTGGGAAGATCCCATGTCCTATACCACAGGCTACGGGTGGCCCCTTGGAAAGCAAACGGGATGGGGCAATGGAGACGGCCGTTTCTTCTACCCTCCCAACAGGTCGCCCAATGACCACTCCAGAACTTACCTGGACGGGCCGGTTCCCAGTGTGAGACTGGAGATACTCCGGGATGGCATCGAGGACTATGAGTACTTCATGTTACTGAAAAAAGCGGTTGAACAGGCCGGCGGAAAAAGGAATAGCGCGATAAAAAAGGCACAAAAACTACTGAACCTGCCTCCTGAAATATTAACCGGCCCCACAGCATATAACAAGGATCCCCGCTATTTGATCCTGTACAGGGACCGGTTGGGGGAACTCCTCCATACACTGTTGAGTGAACCAGAGCGTAACCTCCCATGATCCGCAGAAAGTTTATCAAGCGTTGCGGAGTGCTGGGGACAGGCTTCATGAGCCCGGCAGGAATGCAATCCATTTCGGCGCTCTTCCGGGCCCGGTCCCATGGCCATGAACTTCAGGCCGATATCGTTATCACCGGTGGCGGATTGGGCGGATGTGCAGCAGCCCTGGCCGCATGCCGGAACGGGGCATCGGTGATCATGACCGAAGCCACCGGCTGGATCGGGGGACAGTCAACCCAGCAGGCTGTTCCACCCGATGAGCATGCCTGGATAGAATCTTTCGGACGTACAAAAAGCTATGCAGCTTACCGTACAGGGGTAAGGAACTATTATAAAAAGCATTACCCGCTATCCAGATCCGCCATGGAGGATGATTACCTGAACCCGGGAAACGGGGCTGTCTCCCGGATCAGCCACGAACCGGCTGTCTCTGTGGCTGTGCTGCAGTCGATGCTGGCCCCTGCGATCCATAAAGGCCGGCTGAATATCCTGCTGCACACAGAACCGGTGGAAGCCTTTACCGGCAGGGACAGGATAGAGGCAGTACGTTGTTATAACAGCGAGCAGGGGAGTATCATCATGCATGGCAAATTGTTCATTGATGCCACCGAGGAAGGCGACCTGCTTGCCCTGTCGGGAACAGCGTATGCCATCGGGGCCGAATCCCGGCGTACGACCGGCGAGCCCCATGCACCGGATGAAGCAGATCCGGGAAATATTCAGGCCCTCACTTACTGTTTTGCCATCGACCACCTGGAGGGTGAGGATCATACCATTGAACGCCCTGCCATGTATGATTTCTGGAAAAATTATATACCGCCTGTAACCCCTCCATGGCCGGGCCCGCTGCTGTCACTGCAATATTCCCATCCCAGGACCCTGGCACCCAAAGCCCTCGCTTTCATTCCGTCGGGCAGCACATCCGCAGCACCGGTAACGGATAACCTGAACCTCTGGTTATACCGCCGCATCATTGACCGTAACAATTTTCTGCCCGGTACTTTTAAAAGCGATATTACCCTGGTAAACTGGCCACAAAATGATTTTATGCTGGGTAATATCACCGATGTGCCGGTAGCGGTGCGTGAACAAAACCTTTATAAGGCCAAGCAGCTGAGTCTCTCCCTGCTATACTGGCTCCAGACAGAGGTCCCCCGGCCGGATGGAAAACAGGGATGGAAGGGTTTGCGGTTGCGCAAAGATATCACGGATACGGCAGACGGACTGGCCAAATATCCCTATATCAGGGAGTCGCGTCGGATCCTGGCCGAATATACGATCAGGGAGCAGGATATCTCCCGTAAGGAGCGGGAAAAAGTGACCGGGAATTCAGGGAATAACCTGCTGGCCAAACCGTTTCCCGATAGTGTGGGGATCGGATATTACCACCTGGATCTTCACCCAGGTACAGGGGGAGATAATTACATTGACATGGCCAGTGTACCGTTCCAGATCCCGCTGGGGGCCTTGATCCCCCGCTGCATGGAGAACCTTATACCAGGTTGTAAAAATATCGGAACAACCCATATCTCCAATGGTTCTTACAGGCTTCACCCGGTGGAGTGGTCCGTGGGTGAAGCAGCAGGTGCATTATGTGCCTACTCCCTGTCCAAAGGGATTGAACCCAGAAAAATAAGGAATTCTGAAAAAATTCTTAAGGAGTTTCAGCTATCTTTAACGAATCAGGGCATCGAGCTGGAATGGCCCGCCCGCAGTTAATACAGATAACCCAACTAAAAGAGACATTATGAAGTATCTATCAAAACTTATTGTGATCTTTCTCCTCTCCATCACCGCCTGCAACCGGCCGGGAGACAATACAACCTATCAAGTCCACAGGATAACGGAGGCCCCTGAAATCAATGCGGTGTGGGATAAACCCCCATGGTCCGGGATCAAACCCTTACAGTTACAAAACTACATGGGAGATCGCCCGGAACATTTTCCTTTTACCCAGGCAAAAGTAGCCTATGATAACGCTGCCGTTTATATCATTTTCCGTGTGGAGGACCGGTATGTGAAAGCAGTGACCAGGAAGAATCATGGCCCTGTCTTTACGGACAGCTGTGTTGAATTCTTTTTCAGCCCTGCTGACAACAGCCAGAAAGGTTATTTCAACCTGGAGATGAATTGCGGGGGGACCATGCTGTTTCATCACCAGCTGGCACCGGGGATCAAACGGGACTCTGTCAGTGAAGGGGATATTGCGCAAATCGAGGTGGCGCATTCACTGCCCAAAATAGTGGATCCGGAGATTGAGGAGGATACAACCTGGATCGTTGAATACAGGATCCCTTTCTCCGTGATAAGCCATTATCAAACGTTCCCCCAGCCGGGAACCGGGACCATCTGGAGGGCCAACTTCTATAAATGCGCCGACAAAACATCTCATCCCCACTGGCTCACATGGGCACCCATAGATCAGCCAAGACCTGACTTTCATCAACCCGGTTATTTTGGAACACTGGAGTTCCGGTAATATTTAATTTATCAACTACTTAGAAGAACATGGCACTAAAATGCGGTATCATAGGAGTGGCCAATGTGGGCAAATCCACCCTTTTCAATTGTATGTCCAACACCCGGGTGGAGACATCCAGCTTTGCTTTCACTTCCAGTAAATCCAATGTAGGGGTTGTCAATGTGCCCGATCCAAGGCTCTATAACCTGGAAAATTTTCAGGAAACGGAAAAGGTCATACCGGCCACTGTTGAAATAGTTGATATACCGGGATTGACAAAAGGAGCCAGCCAGGGGGAAGGCGTTGGAAACAAGTTCCTTGCTGATATCAGGAACACCGATGCACTGATACATGTGCTCCGTTGTTTTGACGATGAACAGCTTCCCCATATCGACGGATCGGTGGACCCGGTCCGTGACATTGAGACCATCAACCTGGAACTGCAGGTGAAAGACCTGGAATCGGTGGAAAAGAAGATGGAGCGACTGGCCAGGATCGCCAAATCGGGTGATAAGGATGCCCGCCATGGACTGGATGTACTGGAAAAGTACAGGGCCCATCTGGAGGATTTTCAGAACGCACGTACCCTGGAGGTAAGTGATACCGACCGGAAGTATGTGGAGGATCTCTTCCTGCTTACCAGCAAACCGGTGATGTACGTATGTAACGTAGAGGATGAAGCAGCCACTGAAGGCAATGCTTATGTGGAACAGGTGAAGGAGTTTCTGGAAGAAGAAAAGCCTGAGATCCTGGTGCTGGCCGCCCGGCTGGAGTCGGAGATTGCAGAACTGGAGGATGAAGCTGACAGGGAAGCTTTCCTGGAAGATGCCGGTCTTCAGGAACCCGGTGTTAATAAACTGATCCGGTCCGCTTACTCCATGCTGAACCTGATCTCCTTTTTCACCGTCGGGCCCAAAGAGATCAGGGCATGGACCATACGCAAAGGAGCGCTGGCACCTGAAGCGGCCGGAACCATTCACTCTGATCTGCAACGTGGTTTTATACGTGCTGAAGTGATGAAATATGAAGACTTTATCACGCTGGGATCGGAACAGGCCTGCAAGGAACAGGGCAAACTATCGGTTGAAGGAAAAAATTACGTGGTGCAGGATGCCGATATCCTGCATATCCGGTTTAATGTTTAGTCAACGAACATATGCAAAAGCATATATGACATGGTGTATCCCATCCGGTAAGTTCCTGCGTATCCGGATATTCCTGACCGGCCTGATCCTCCTGACCAACCTGGTGCTCCCGACCAACCTGGATGCACAGTGGAAAGCGGGGAACTTTGACGATAGTGACATGGCCCTGGATCTGACGGAAGCGCTTACCTTCCAGAAGTATCCCACCTATCCGCAATATGTGGAAATGATGCAGCGGTTTGCCTCCAGGTATCCGGAGATCTGCCGCCTCGATACTTTTGGCACATCAGAGGAGGGCCGGCTGCTGCTGGCACTGAAAATAAGCGATCATGTGCAGGAGGATGAGGATGAGGCCCGTTTTTTCTATACCTCCACCATTCATGGGGATGAACTGGTGGGATACGTACTGTTACTCAGACTGGCCGATACGTTATTAACGGGCTATGGATCAGTAAGCGACATAACAGCACTGGTGGACAGCCTCGCCATCTGGATCAATCCACTGGCCAATCCCGACGGAAGCTATTCCAGTGATCAGGGACTCTCCCTTACCGATGCCCGGCGCACCAATAGCAAGGGTATCGATCTGAACAGGGATTTCCCGGATTCCGGAAGCGGGGAGGGAAACGATACCACCATGAGGGCAGCGGAGACTAGGCATATGATGTACTTTATGCAGCAGCACAGATTTACCATGTCGGCCAATATCCACAGTGGTACGGAAGTGGTTAATTATCCCTGGGACCATACCCGGGTTCTGCATGCGGATGATCCCTGGTACAGGTTTATCTCCAGGGAGTATGCAGATGAAACCATGGCTGTGGATCCCGGTTACATGTGGGGTTGGCCTGACAACGGGATCACCAACGGTGCCGAATGGTATATTATTACCGGGGGACGGCAGGATTATGTGAACTACTACCTGGAAGGAAGGGAAGTTACCCTGGAACTCTCCAATGAGAAGCTACTGGAATCGAACCTGTTGGAAGAGCACTGGAGAATCAACCGCCGTTCTCTGCTCAACTACATGGTACAATGCACTTACGGTATCAGGGGGAGGGTTTCGGATGAGATTAGCGGTGACCCGGTGAGGGCCCAGATCACCCTCCCGGATCACGACAGCAGCTATTCGGTGGTACACAGTTCAGCCACCCACGGGGACTTTTACCGCCTGATCAAAGAAGGGATATATGACCTGGTGGTCTCCGCCAACGGGTACCTGGCCGATACCACTCCCGGAGTGGAGGTAACAGATTACAGGGCCACCTGGCTGGATATCCGGCTGGCTCGGGATCCCGGTACCGGGATCCATGCAGATCATGACACCCCGGCTTTTCAACTCTATCCAAATCCTGCCCGGGAGCAGATCTATATCTCAACATCGCCCGCTGGGGGATCCGGAAAGGAGACCGGACATATCACAATCAAGGTATACGGGATTGATGGTCAACTAAAATTGCAAAAGGATCTTTATAACTCCGGTTCACCGGTACCCCTTACCATCACACCGCTGAAGAGCGGGTTCTATGTCATGAAAATTACCCGGGGAGCACTAACCCGTGTCCTGCCCTTTATTAAGGAATAAGCACCCATGAAAGCATCACCCGCCAGCTTCTCCATACCGGATTCCGGATGTTTGTAACTCCCCGGATTCTTTTGAGGTGAATTTTGTAATTTTAGCTGTAGAGCAGCGTTATATATAGCGATATATATGATAAAAAGTCCATTACAATATTTTCTGGTGAACGTAAGCGGTAACTTACAAAAGATCATGCGCCCCATACCCATGATCCTCCGGATCAGTCTCTTTATCCTGCTGAATCACCTGCTACCGCTCCAGGCACAGGATGTCACAACAGGATACCTGCCCACCTCCAGGATCCTTTTCATTTTTGATGCCTCCAACAGCATGGCCGGCCAGTGGGAAGGAGCCAGGAAAATTGATCTGGCCCGGGAAATCCTCTTCGAGATGGTGGACAGCCTGGAAAAAATGGAGAATGTGGAAATGGCCCTCAGGGTCTACGGTCACCAGAGCCCTGTTCCCCCGCAGGATTGCAGCGATACCAAGCTGGAAGTACCGTTCAGCCCTTCCAATGCATCCCGGATCAGGCAAAAACTGAGGTTTATCAACCCCAAGGGCACCACTCCCATTGCCCACTCGCTGGAACTGGCACCGGAAGATTTTCCACCCTGTGGGAACTGCCGCAACATCATCCTGATGATCACCGACGGTATTGAGGCGTGTAACGGTGATCCCTGCAGGGTCTCCATCAATCTTCAGAAAAAAGGGATCATCCTGAGACCCTTTATCATTGGTATCGGTAGCGATCCGGGGTTGAAAGAGACTTTTAATTGTATGGGCGAATACTACGATGCCCCCACCAAAAAGCAGTTCAGGGAGGCCCTCAACGTGGTTATCACCCAGGCGCTCAACACTACTAGCGCCCAGGTCAACCTGCTTGATTCAGATCACAGACCAACGGAAACCGACGTTAATGTGGTATTCTATGACCGCTTTTCAGGTGTGATCCGTTACAACATGATCCATACACTCAATGTCATGGGGAACCCCGACACACTCTCCCTGGACCACCTGAGTACTTACAGGGTAAAGGCCCAGACCATCCCCCCCTCCATACTTGATAGCGTGAAACTGACACCGGGCAGGCACAACATCATTGGCATGGATGCGCCCCAGGGTTTCCTGCTGGTGCGGACAAAAAGGGGGACGGCCTATGACCAGGAAAAGATCCTGGTGAAAAAAGCCGGAGAACATCAAACCATCAATATCCATCAGATGGGCAATGTGGGGAAATACCTGGTGGGGAAATATGACCTGGAGATACCCATATACCCCCTGATGATCGTGAAAGATGTGGAGGTGATCCAGAGTTATACCACCACGGTGGAGATTCCGGCGCCCGGTTTTGTTACTTTCAGTGCAAAGCAACCCGGTGCAGGTGCCCTTTACCAGCTCAACCCGGAAGGGGATCAGCGCTGGGTGATGAACCTGCTTGAGAGCAGGAAAAGCCAGGGATACTATCTTCAGCCCGGCAGCTACCGTGTAGTTTTCAGGAGGGCCGACCTGAAATCCACTGCATTCAGTGTTGTAAGGGATTTCGAAGTGGGAGAAGGTTCTTCCGAGATCATTAAATTCTATTAAACCTTTCTTGAAATTAAGGGTCCAATTACCAAATTTTGCAGGTAGATGCCGCATTGGGATGACAGGGAGATCATAGAACAATTCAGTGTACCGGAAAAGAAGGAGGATGCATTTAACCAGCTGGTCCTGAAATACCAGGAGCGTCTCTACTGGCACATCAGGAAGATTGTGATCGTTCATGAGGATGCGGATGATGTGCTGCAAAACTGTCTGGTCAAGGTATGGCGGTCACTGGGGGAATTCCGTTCAGAATCGGGACTGTATACCTGGCTCTACCGCATCGCCACCAATGAGGCACTCACGTTCCTGAAACAGAAAAAGAAAAAGACAATGGCACCCTGGGTGGAAGTGGAGGAACATTTACGGGAATCGTTGGAATCGGATACCTGGTTCGATGGAGATGAGATCCAGTTGCAGTTACAGCAAGCTATACTGAGATTGCCTGAGAAACAGAGAATTGTATTTAACATGAAATATTTTGACCAGGTCAAATATGAGGATATGGCCCGGATTCTCAACACATCGGTTGGAGCATTGAAAGCCTCCTACCATCATGCTGTTAAGAAAATTAAAGCCATGATGGGAGGAGATTAAACTTTTCACCCCTGACATGGTCAAACTAATAATAATAAAGAGATGAAAAAGGATCGTAAACAACCGGATTTGCAGCAGGAATCGCTACAAAAGAATCCTTTCTCCGTTCCGGAAGGATATTTTGAGCACTTTCCTGCAAAGCTGCAGGCACGCATCAGGGCGGAAGATTCCGCCGGGATGTCAGCTGAAAGATCCGGCGGGATGTCAGCAGAAGAATCCGCCGGAGTTCCTGTACGCCGTTTGAAGTCCACAAGGTTCAGGGTGGCCATGGCAGCAGCTTTGCTGGGACTGGCCCTGATCAGCTACTCCATACTCAGGTTTACTGCCGGTACCGGTTCAGAGAGTCTCTATCCCGACATGGCTTTGATGGAAGAGTTGGAAGCCATGGAGGATGACATCTATCTTTATGAGTTGCTGGAAGCTGAAACTGAAGAGATGGATGATGAAGAAGCATTTGCTGAGCAGGCCATGAACTACCTGGCCATGAATGATGCAGATATGATATTTATGTCCGAATAACCAACATGTTATAATCATGAGACCTACTTTTTTTCAAGCTGCTACAGTGTATTTCATTGTCATGGCACTTGCCTGGACGGGTTCGCTCCGGGCCCAGTCTGAAGAGCAAATCAGGCAATTCCAGAAACAGCGGGAAGCCTATTTTACGGAACATCTGGAACTGACCGATGAAGAAGCAAAAGTTTTCTGGCCGGTGTTTGAAGATTTCCACAACCGGAAGATGAAATTGCTGGAGGAAGAGCGGTTCAACTACCAGTATGTACACTCCAATTTCGAACACCTCACCGATGACGAGGCCCTGGAGATCCTCACCAAGGTTGCGAATCTGAAAAGGGAAAAGCTGGAGCTTGAGGAGGAGTTCTATAATCATAAGTTCCTGGAAGTTTTACCTGCCAAAAAGGTGTTGAAACTGGGTAAAGTGGAATGGGACTACCGGCGTTACCTTGTCCGGAAGCTCAGGGGGAGCGGTCATGGAGAAAGACCGGGTCATGGACCGGGTGGCGGACCAGGTGGCGGACCGGGTGATGGTCCATGGTAAAAGCCTATCGCATATCTTCCGGAGAATAATCACGTATGACCAGCAGGTCCTCCGGCAGGTCCAGCTCCACCTCCTGAAGAAATTTCACACTGGCATCTATGTCCCTGTACATCACCTTGTCATCCTGCACAAAGGAGACACTCTGCCTGTACCGGGCCACGAACTCTTCCAGGAAGGCACTGGTCTTTGCCGGGCGCCTGAATTCAAGGGCCTGAGCTGCATTATAGAGTTCTATGGCCAGGATCCGTTCCAGGTTGAGCAGGACCCTGTATGCCTTGGTGGCTGCATTGGCCCCCATACTTACATGGTCCTCCTGTCCCTGGGACGACTCAATGGAGTCCACCGAGGAGGGTGAACAGAGTTGTTTGTTATGGCTCACCATGGAGGCCGCTGTATACTGTGGGATCATAAATCCGGAATTGAGCCCCGGATTGGCCACAAGGAAAGGGGGGAGGCCCCTGTTGCCCGACACCAGCTGGTAGGTCCGGCGCTCCGAAATATTTCCAATTTCACTCATGGCTATGGCCAGGTTATCCAGGGCCAGAGCCAGGGGTTGTCCATGAAAATTTCCCGCAGAAATGATCATATCCTCTTCCGGGAATATGGTGGGATTGTCGGTGACCGAATTGATCTCGTTCCGGAAGACATAGGCCACGTAGTTGATGGAATCTTTGGTGGCACCATGTACCTGGGGGATGCACCGGAATGAGTAAGGATCCTGCACATGCGCTTTGTTTCTCCCGATCAACTCGCTTCCTTCCAGCAGCCATCTTACCCTGCGGGCCGTGACGGTTTGTCCCTGGTGGGGACGGATCTGCTGTACAAGTTCATGGAAAGGTTCGATCCTCCCGTCAAAAGCATCCAGGGAGAGGGCAGCGATGATATCAGCCAGCCTGGAGAGTTTAAAAACCCTCAGGCACAGGTAAACCCCGTAGGCACTCATGAATTGTGTCCCGTTGAGCAGTGCCAGGCCCTCCTTGGATTGCAGCTCGATGGGCTCCCATCCCATCTCTTCCATCACATCGGTAGCCTTTCGGCGCACTCCTTTTACATCCACGTCGCCCATTCCCAGCAGGGGAAGACTCATATGGGCCAGTGGAGCCAGGTCGCCCGATGCTCCCAGGGATCCATAGGTATATACCACCGGCAGAATATCATGATTGTAAAGGTCTGCGAGGCGCTGTACGGTTTCCACCTGAACGCCTGAATTGCCATAGGAGAGCGATTGTATCTTCAGCAACAGCATCAGCCGGGTTATCTCCTTGGGAACCTCTTCCCCGACACCACATGCATGTGACATAACCAGGTTCTTTTGCAGCAGTCCCAGGTTCTTTTTCGAAATGACCGTATCGCACAGAGATCCGAACCCGGTATTGATACCATAAATGATCTCATCTTCGTTCTCCAGTTTCCGGTCAAGATAATCCCTGCAGGCCTGGATCTTTCCGATCACTTCTTCAGAAAGAACGATCATGGTTCCACCTGAACTGATCTCCTCAAACTTTTTCCACCCGATCTCCTCGGTGGTTACAAGATGTACTTTCTCCATATGGCGTTGATTTGAAGCTTTATTCAAACAGATCCTGTGAGCCGTTCCACCAGCTGCTGAACGGTCAGTTGTTCCTGTTGCCCACTCTCCATTTCTTTCAGGGTAACCAGGCCTTCCTGCACCTCCCGCTCACCCACCAGGGCCACAAAAGGGATCTTCCTGGAATTGGCGTAACCCATTTGTTTCTTCATTTTGGCTGCATCCGGATAGAGTTCGCTGGGAATACCTTTTTTCCGCAACGCTCCCACGATTGGCAGGATGTGACGCGCCTCCCTGTCGCCAAAGTTCACAAAGAGTACCCTGGTATCCATTTCACTCCTGTCGGGAAAGCGATCCGTCTGAAGTAACACATCATAAATGCGGTCGGCTCCGAAAGAAACTCCTACGCCAGAGACCCCTTCCAGTCCAAAGATCCCCGTCAGGTCGTCATACCGTCCTCCCCCGCAGATACTACCGATCTGCACCCCGGTCGATTTGACCTCAAAAATGCTCCCCGTATAATAGTTCAATCCCCTTGCCAGGGTCATATCAAACTCAAGTTCCGATTTTACCGGGTCAACCTCCAGGTAGTTCATCAGCTGCCGGACCTCTCCCACACCGGTTTTTCCGGTATCAGAAGCAGCCAGAAAATCATCAAGGAAGGCCAGTTTGTCACTGCTGCTGCCCTCCATCGTCATGACAGGTTTGAGCATCTCTACTGCTTTCCTTTGCAGCCCTTTATTTTCCAATTCTTTCACCACCTGCACCAAACCACTTTTTTCCAGTTTGTCAATAGCCACGGTGATATCTGTTAAGTGCTCCGGTTCTCCGATCACCTGCGCAATACCCGCCAGTACCTTCCGGTTGTTCAATTTAATGACCACCTCCAGATTCAGGGCGCTGAAGACGTCATCCATGATCCTTACCAGCTCAAACTCGTTCAGCAGTGAGTTACTTCCGATCACATCCACATCACACTGGTAAAATTCCCTGTAACGGCCCCGCTGGGGACGATCGGCCCTCCAAACGGGCTGGATCTGGTATCGCTTGAACGGGAAAGTGATATCATTGCGGTGCTGAACAACAAACCGGGCAAAAGGAACCGTAAGGTCATACCGCAACCCTTTCCCGGCGATCAGTGTCCCCAGGCTGTTTGCGGGAAGCCCGGTAAGCTCCCCGGGATTCAGTTTTCCTTTGAAATCCCCCGAATTCAGGATCTTAAACAGCAGTTTATCTCCCTCTTCACCATATTTGCCCATCAGCGAAGAGAGATTCTCCATGGCAGGAGTCTCGATGGGAAGGTAACCATAGGTTTTAAAAACCGTCCGGATGGTATCAAATATATAATTCCGCCTGGCCATCTCCAGGGGAGTAAAGTCTCTGGTTCCTTTTGGAATGGATGGTTTATCAGCCATAATATGCTCTTTTCTACTGGCCTGCCCTGGTTATCTTCTTCAGATCATCCGCCAGGAATGCATCCGGTTTTTTATTGGTTACTTTATGAAAACTATAGTAATAGAACTTTCCGTCAGCAGCGCCTATCAATATTTTATAGACCCTTGCATTCAGATTTTTTCCCTCCGGTCCAACCTTGTGCAGAATCACTGCATCTTCATCGCCGGACATGATCAGCTCCTTGATTTTCTCCCGGTCAACCAATCTTACATGATATGGATATATCTGCCTGATCATGACTTCCGAGGCTATGGATGATTCCACCTCATCCTTTACCAGATAGAGGGTTTTCCCTCTCACATCGGCCATATTCTCATTATAGTGTCTGTACACATTCTGGGTAACAAATTCAGGATGTTTCGTGATCAACCGGATATGGTCCTGCAGGAACCTTACCATGACCCCCAGCTTATAAGCGTAGTGATCCGCGTCCAAACCATAATAGCTGAGGGGAATATTGGCCAGGTCCTTCAGATCGTCCAGGGAGATGACATCCCCGCCCATCGACAGGCAAAGGAATGTATACCGGGCCCTGGTCCTGTCTTTTTCAAAACTGACTGCAGCCTGATACAGGAAGGATGCATCCGGATCCCTGCTTTTCTCCTCAAACTCTTCAAAACTGAGAAACTCATAGTCGGTGATGTT
>JANTFK010000018.1 GCA_024763595.1 Bacteroidales bacterium
CAATGCCAAACTGATGATCACCTCGGTGGAAACCAGCTGTGGCTGTACTACACCAGGCTGGAGTAAGGCACCACTGGAACCGGGGGGGGAAGACCGCCTGAAAGTTGTTTTTAATTCATCTGGACGGGTTGGTGCCCAGCGAAAAGTGGTTACTGTCCACTCCAATGCAGCGAATGAAAAGGTGCGGCTTATTATAACCGCAAATATTCATAAAAAGTAGTTTAATTTAATAAAAGAAAAGTATGAGTTTATTAGCGCAGATTTTAACAGCACCTGCAAAACCAGGTGCAGGTGGAGCAGGAATGCAATCATTGATATTTCTGCTGTTGATCATTGTGGTTTTTTATTTCTTTATGATCAGACCGCAGATGAAGAAACAGAAGGAGGCCACTAATTTCAGAAATGCTCTGAAAAAGGGTGACAAGGTGGTCACCACTGGTGGTATTTACGGCAAGGTCACCGATGTGAAGGACCGGACCGTTACGCTTGAAATTGCAGACAATGTAATTATTAAAGTTGATAAGACAGCCGTTACAGCAGAACCTTCTGATCAGGCTTCTACCAGATAAACAGGAGAATAGCGGAATTGGAAAACCGGTTGCTTCAGAATTGGCCAAAGGTACCTGAAGGACAGAAACTGCAGTTCAGGAAGAAGATTTTCATGTTTTCTGTCTTCCTGCTGATTTCTGTTTTTATCTGGTTGCTCAATGCGCTGGGGAAGAACTATACCTCGGTCATAGAGTATCCGATTGTGTATACAGATTTTCCCGTGAACAAAGTTCCGGTGGGAGAGATGCCCGGGAACCTGGATCTCCGGATACATGCACAGGGTTACGCCTTGCTGCGATATAAGATGTTTCGCAAACCTGTACCCATTAGCTTCCAGGTCTCTGCATACAATCTGCGCAAAGCTGAAGAGGATAATGAAAGTGCATATATCATCACCCGCTATTTAAAGGATCAGCTTTCGAGACAATTGCCATCGGAGCTTCAGTTGTTGGGGATCCAGCCCGATACACTGTTTTTCCAGTTTGCGGATCAGGTTTCACGCAAAATGAAGATCATGCCTGATTTTGCCTTTGAAGTTGATAAGCAATTTACCATCCGGGATGAGATTGTCCTCAATCCCGATTCGGTAGAGGTGACCGGACCGGACCTGATTCTTGATACCCTGCAGTATATCTATACGGTGCGGACAGAACTGGGATTGCTGACAAAGGATTATAATGACAAAATAAAATTAAGAAAGATCCCCGACCTGAAATATGACAGGTCCAGAATAAACTGCCGGATCTACCTGGAACGGTTTACAGAGGTGCAGTTCTCCATCCCTGTTAAAGTTATAAATCTTCCTGACACTATTTTTCTACAGACTTTTCCGTCCCATATCAAGCTTACCTGCAAGGTTGGATTGAGTAAATATGAAAGAATGGATGGAAACTTCTTCAGGGCGGTGGTTGATTACAAGCAGATTGAAGCGGGAAACAAACTTCTGAATGTGACGATTCAAAATGTCCCCGTTTACCTGCTCAGTTATGAGTACTACCCCAAAACTGTTGAATACCTGAAATCAAGAAGGTGATGTACCAGGTTGGCCTGACAGGGGGGATTGGCAGTGGTAAAACTCTGGTCTGTAGTGTTCTGGAGAAACTTGGCGTGGCCGTATATTATGCAGACAGGGAGGCCAGAAGGGTCATGAATGATGATCCGGCCCTGATTGCCCGGATTGTGGAGTTGTTTGGGGAGAAAGCGTATAATGAACAGGGGCTGGACCGGCAATATCTGGCAGGCAAGGTATTTGGGAACCCTGCGCTGCTGGATAAACTGAACCAGATTGTGCATCCTGTGGTCCGGAAAGATTATTCAAGGTGGGTGGCATTGCAGCATGAAGCCTCTTATGTGGTGGAAGAGGCGGCTATTCTTTTTGAGAGTGGGGCGGACAGGTTCATGGATTTTAATATCTTAGTATATGCTCCCGAAGAGTTACGGATCCGCCGGGTAATGCTAAGGGATCATCTGGGGGAAAAAGAGATCCGGAGCCGCATTTCCCACCAGATGGGTGAAAAGGAGAAACTAAGCAGAGCGGATTATGTAATTTACAATGATGAAAAGGAGATGTTGTTGCCACAAATAGTAGCAATGCATCATATGTTGGTAAACAGAAGTTAAACAGTTATGGCAAAGTTTGGTAAATGGGTTGGACTGGGATTGGGATGGGCCCTTGGCGGGCCAATCGGAGGCATTCTTGGTCTGGCTGTGGGATCAATATTTGATTCCGGCAAAACTGATACTGCTGAAAGGGGCAGGGATATCCGATCACGGACGCTGCGGGGTGATTATGCTGCTTCTTTGCTGGTATTGATTGCAGCCGTCATGAAGGCCGACGGCAGAATTATGAAGAGTGAACTGGACTACGTGAAGCATTATTTTGTTTCCAGATTCGGAGAAGATACTGCTTCAGAGGCCGTGATCATGCTCCGGGATATTCTGAAACAGGACATCCCCCTGAGGGATGTAACCCTCCAGCTTTCACAACGGCTCGACTATTCCTATCGCCTGGAAATGCTCCATTTTCTCTATGGGATCGCTTCGGCTGACGGATCAGTAAGTGATTCTGAAAATGAGGTGATCAACAGGATTTCAGGATATATGGGAATTTCGGCTTCTGATTTTCAGAGTATAAGGGCCATGTTTGTGAGTGATACAGATGCTGCATATAAAATTCTAGAGATTGAGCCCACGGCCACCGATGATGAGATAAAGAAAGCATACCGGCGCATGGCCATGAAATATCATCCGGATAAAGTGAGCCATCTGGGAGAGGATTTCAAGAAAGTTGCCCATGAGAAGTTCAGGAAAGTCCAGAATGCCTATGATCAGATCAAGAAGAAACGCGGATTACCATAAAATATAGATAAAACGAGCATGAGCTTTTTTAATTATAACCTCATATGAAAACCATAGAACTCAAAGATATTTTATCAATATCAGGAAAAGGCGGGCTTTTTAAATATGTTGCACAGGCGCGTAACGGAATCGTGGTAGAGTCACTCAGCGACGGGAAACGGCATGTGGCACCCACTACTGCCAGGGTCAGTTCCCTGAAGGACATCGCCATCTTTACCTATGATGATGAGTCGCCGCTGTCCGATATTTTCTATTTGATGTATGAAAATAGTGAGGGTACACCACTGCCTTCACACAAAGTGTCGGCCGAAGAGCTTAAGCGTTATTTTCAGGAGCTGGTTCCCGAATATGACGAGGATCGTGTCTATGTGTCTGATATCAGGAAGGTAATTCAGTGGTATAACCAGCTGAAAGAGAATGATATGCTGGAAGTGATAGAGAAAGAAGCGGATACAAAGGGTGAGGGGAATGCCGCACCTGATGAAAATAATGAGGCCTCTGATGAAAATCCTGAGACACTGGTGGATGACCCGGAACAGGCTAAATAGATTTTGCTTCCTGCCAGATTGCCTCCATTTCCGCCAGACTCATTTCTTTCAGTGAACGGCCCATTTCAGAAGCCTTTTGTTCCAGGTATGTAAACCTTTTGATGAATTTCCTGTTGGTTTTTTCCAGGGCAGTCTCGGGTTCGATACCATAGAGGCGGGCAGCATTTACAATGGAGAAGAGCAAATCCCCGATCTCCTCTTCCATCCGCTCCTGCTGGTTACCATTTATCAGCTCATGTTTAACCTCATTGATTTCCTCAACCACTTTATCCCAAACCTGTTCCTTCCGGTCCCAGTCAAAGCCAACGGCTCTTGCTTTATCCTGGATCCTGTGTGATTTTATCATGGCCGGAAGCGAGACCGGGACCCCTGATAACACACTTCTGTTCCCCTCCTTCTTTTTCAACTCTTCCCAGTTTTCGATCACCTCGCCGGAATTCTTTACCTTTCTTTCTCCAAATACATGTGGATGCCTGAAAATAAGCTTTTCACTGATTCCCTGGATCACATCTGCAATATCAAATGCATCCTGTTCCGATCCGATTTTTGCATAAAACACAATATGCAGCAACAGGTCCCCCAGCTCTTTCCTGATCTCTTCCAGATCCCGGTCCATGATGGCATCGGCCAGTTCATAAGTCTCCTCAATGGTGAGATTCCTCAGGCTTTCCAGTGTTTGCTCCCGGTCCCAGGGGCACTTTACCCTCAGCTCATCCATAATTTCCAGCAGGCGTTCAAAAGCCTTTAATTTTTCTTCTGTGCTGTGCATCATCTTATTGTGCGCAATTAACCCGAACCTTCGCTACGGGAGCTGTGTTCGTAAAACTCAACCCTGATGGTTGAACTTGTATTTAATTTAAGTAACCTGGCAGCATTCCCGTTCCGGAGTGCTATTTCAAGCAGGTCAACAGTATTGAAAATGGCCAGCAGTTCTCCCGGTACAGTTTCATTGTAATTGCGGTTGATCCTGTTAATCTTATAATGCTTGCTCTGGACATAGATCTCAAAAGGTCTGCCGTTCCCGATTCGTTCAAATAACTCTCTGGAGATATTGGTGATGGCGTTCTCATATGAATCGATGTGAATAACACTACCTGTGATAGAGTGGTCCTCAATGGTAGGCCTGAGGGGGGTCTGGCTGCTATAGGTGCTGGTTTCACCACCCAGTTTTGCCAGGGGAATGTCCCTGGCCAGTGCACAGGCTGCCTCTGCAAATACACTCATGGTTAGGAAACTGGCCGGTTCCTGCTCCCGTACTGTATTGAGTCTTACAACCTGCTCCGGTTTATCACCCCCGAGCAGTCCAAGCATACCGTTATCGGCACAGAGAAAATAGTGGTTATCCTTTCTGGCACCCAGTAGCTGTCCTCCCGGTTCAGGTTCCGAATTAACAGCAATGATATGGATGGAATCAGGGGGGAAGCTGGGGTAACTGTTTCTGACCACAAAAGCTGCCTCAGCAGTATTAAATGGTTTAATACGATGGTTGATATCTACAATTCTTGCGTCCGGACAGTTGGAGAGAAGTTTCCCTTTAAGTGATGCAACATAATAATCATTGTCAATCCAGTCGGACGTCAGTGTGATAATGTGCATGGGTTACAGACAGGGATTTTCTTATTGGAATGTTCAAAAAAACAGCTTAATTTGCACATCCAAAAATAGTGATTATAATTTAATTTATGGCGGAAAAGCTGATCTATTTAGAAGGTGTCGATCCGGTTGATTTCTATGGAGTAAATAATGTCCGCTTTAATAAATTCATCGCACTCTTTCCTGATATCAAGATAGTTTCCAGGGGAAATGAAATACGTGTTGAAGGCAACAAAAACCGTCTGGAAGAGTTTGAAGAAAAGGTGGATCTCTTTTTGCGTTATCTGCGAAAATTCGGCACGGTGAGCCTGCCGGATATGGAAGAGTTGCTGAATGGGACGGCCAATCATAAAATGGAGGCACCCGGACCTGATGATGAGGTGTTGTTGCACGGGGATAGAGGCCGGAAGATCAGGGCCATAACGGTAAACCAGAAACAGCTGGTGGAAGATGGTGTGGAAAATGACCTGCTTATTGCTGTAGGTCCGGCCGGTACCGGCAAGACCTACACAGCCATTGCCATGGCTGTGAGAGCACTGAAAGAGAGAGAAGTGAAACGCATCATTCTTACACGCCCTGCAGTGGAGGCCGGTGAAAAGCTGGGGTTCCTGCCGGGGGACTATAAAGAGAAGCTGGATCCTTACCTGCAACCGCTCTATGATGCGCTCAGGGATATGATTCCGGCAAAAAAACTGATCCAGTTCCTGGAGGATGGAACCATACAGATTGCACCGCTGGCATATATGAGGGGAAGAACACTGGATCAGGCTTTTGTGATCCTGGACGAGGCCCAGAATGCCACGGCAAACCAGTTTACGATGTTCCTGACACGCATGGGTCCCAATGCAAAATTCATTGTTACCGGGGATGACTCCCAGGTGGACCTCCCCAGGCGGGAAGATTCGGGACTGGTACAGGGATTAAAGATTCTGAAAGGAATTAAAGGGATCTCTGTTATCCGGTTTGATGAAAGGGATATTATCCGGCATCGCCTGGTAAGGTCCATTGTTAAAGCTTACAACGGTGTGTCAAAAACAAAATAAAAATTTCAGTTATGGCCAATGCATTAAAAGGAACAAATTTTAACCTGGAGGGACAAAAAAGTTTCTACAAAGGAAAAGTGCGTGATGTGTACAATATCAGTGATGAGTATCTGATCATGGTTGTTTCGGACCGTATCTCGGCATTTGATGTGGTCCTGCCCAGGGGCATACCTTACAAGGGACAGGTCCTGAACCAGATTGCATCAAAATTTCTGGATGCCACAGCCGATATCGTTCCCAACTGGAAGATCGATTCGCCCGATCCGAATGTCACGGTCGGGCATATGGCCGATCCGTTTAAAGTGGAGATGGTTATCAGGGGGTATGTTACCGGCCATGCCTGGCGCGAGTACCGGTTGGGAAAAAGAGTGCTTTGCGGGGTTCCCATGCCCGATGGCCTCAGGGAACACGATCCTTTTCCGGAACCGATAATCACACCTACAACCAAAGCGGCCGAAGGTCACGACGAGGATATTTCACGTGAGGAGATACTTGCCGGCGGACTGGTGACAGCAGAAGATTATATCAAACTGGAGGATTATACGCGTGCACTGTTTCAACGCGGGACCGAAATGGCAGCTGCCATGGGCCTGATCCTGGTTGATACGAAATATGAATTTGGCAAAAAAGATGGTCAGATCGTGCTGATTGATGAGATCCATACACCCGATTCATCCCGCTATTTTTACGCAGATGGTTATCAGGAGCGCCAGGAGCGGGGCGAACAGCAGAAGCAGTTATCCAAGGAGTTTGTAAGACAATGGTTGATCAGCAATGGATTCCAGGGAAAAGAGGGACAGGTGGTACCCGAAATGCCCGATGAATTTGTGGAGGAGGTTTCCGAAAGGTATATTGAATTGTTTGAAAGCATTACCGGTGAGAAATTTCAAAAGGCCGACACCTCCAGTATTGAACAGCGTATCTTAAAGAATATCAATGAGTTTATATCTAAATAGAACCCTTCTTTTACTCTTTTCCGGATGGCTTCTTGGTCTATCCCTGTGTGCGCAGGAACCGGTGAAGGTTGAGCGCTCAAATAACAAAGTGATACTGGGCGGCAAGGTCTATTATGTTCATGTGGTAAAACCGGGGGAGACCCTCTATGCCATTTCCAGGGCCTACAATGTTTCCCAGAAAGAGATTTCCATCGAGAACCCGGGTGCGATTTCAGGAATACAGGTGGGCCAGGCATTGAAGATCCCGGTGGAACCCTCCCTGGAAGTGGAGGTGGATACCACTGAACCGGCAGATTCCGGAGGGACATTCACAATACATATCGTTCATAAAGGGGAAACCCTCTATGGTATTTCCAGGCTGTACAACCTGGATGAAGTGCAATTACTTGCAGCAAATAAGGGAGTTACAAAAGATAACCTGCAGCCGGGACAATCGTTGCGCATTCCGGAACCGGAAGAACGCAAAGATGTACCTGCCTACAATGAGGAGGGTTTTATTTATCATGAAGTTACGCGTCGTGAGACGCTCTATTCCATTGCCCGTTATTATCATGTGACCGTGAAGGATATCCGGAAAGCCAATCCGGAACTGGGCTGGGGAGGCCCCAAGAGCGGACAGCTAATCAGGATTCCCCAGCCCCAGGTAACCGATAAGCCGGAGGCTGTTACAGATACGCTCAAGGCGGATACCATGGCTCTTCCGGCAACAGACAGCCTGTATGCAGCATACAACTATCCTGAACTGGACAATGCCTATGGTGAACTGCGCCGTACATACAGGGTCGCCTGTTTTGTTCCATTTGACTTTCATAAGCCGGAACCCCTCGATTCCCTGATTAAAGATGTTCAATCGGTTTCACGCCGTAACAGGATCATCGAACAATACAGGATAGCACAGAGAATTCCGCAATCCGTGAATTTTCTGGAATACTTCCAGGGTATGCTGCTGGCCATTGATTCCCTGCAGCGGGCAGGAATGAAAATGGATATACGCTTTTACGACACCCGCAAAAGCATGGATCGCATGTTTTCCATACTGTCTGAAAATCCGGAACTGGAGGATTTTGACCTTTTCATTGGCCCGTTTTATGCCTTTAATTTGGAGATTGTATCAGCCTTTGCGGAGAAGAACAGGATCCTGGTGGTTACGCCATTCAACAATGAACTGGAGCTTCTTCAAAAGAATCCTTACCTGTTCCAGTTAACTCCCTCACTTGAAAGTGAATACAGGGAAGCAGCCAAGCTGGTGGCCAGTAAATACAATTATAATATTGTATATGTCAGGGATGAGGACTCGCTCAATATAGAGAAGCATGATTATTTTAAGCAACTGATTTTTGATGGTTTCGAGGCATATATGCCTGAGGAACCGGTTATCTTTAAGGAGGTGGTACAGAAGCTTTCGCATACCAATGAGATTATACATTCCCTTTCAGCCGACAAGAAAAACCTGGTGATCGTTCCAACAAGGAATGAAGCGCTTGCAAGCGGTGTGGTATCTTCACTTTATTTTCAGCGAAAGGAATTTGATATCGAAGTACTGGGGGCGCCATTCTGGCCACAGTTCTCCAGTATCAACTTCCGCTATTATCACGGGCTCAACCTGACCTTTTACAATTCATTCTGGGTTGATTACCTGGATCCGTCCATCGATGATTTTATGAGAAAATTCCGGGAGCAATATAATAGCGAGCCGGTTAATACTACAAGAAGGGGGATCAATTATGGTTTGATAGGGTATGATGCGGCTTTCTACTTTTTAAATGCATTGCGATTGTATGGTCCCAGGTTCATCCGGTCGCTCGATACCTACCGGCCCGGTATGGTTCAGGCACCTTTTCAGTTCAGACGGGTTGCGCCTTCCGGAGGTTATGAAAATGTAAACATCATTTTTTACCGCTTCTCTCCGGATATGACCATTAACAAAATAGAGGTACCCGGGCTTCCTGTCCGGACAAATTTCTTCCGGCCCATCGAGGATAGGAGCAGGAAGCAACATATGATTTTTGACAGAAATGTCAATTAATCTATTGGGTGGTACCGATTGATTAGCGCGTGGCTCGCTCCAGTCTTTTCAGGATGGAAAAGATAAATGCGGCTGAGAGCAGACAGGTTACCACAAAGATGGACCAGAGCTGCCAGAGGGCAATCTTTTCCCAGAAAAAGCTGCCAATAAACAGCAGTTTGTTCCCGACCGCGGTAGCCAGCAGCCATCCTCCCTGCATGACTCCCTGAAAACGGACCGGTGCCACCTTGGATACAAATGACAATCCCATGGGGCTAAGGAATAGTTCAGCAAATGTAAGGATCAGGTAGGTGGACATCAACCAGTAGGGCATTACCCTGGATGAGTCGGGTACAGGGTTGACTTTTAACACTTCACCCGCATCATTCAACACCTGCAGATCAACAGGTGAGATCAGTCTGAATGAACCGGTGACCATGATCATAAAACCCAGTGCGGCGATGATCATTCCGATCCCGATCTTTTTAGGTGTGGAAGGTTCCATTCCTCTCTGGTTCAACCAGGAGAATGCTGCCATTACCACAAAAGTCAGTGAGACTATATAGAGCGGGTTAAAGGATTGGTACACTTCGGGGGCAATGGGATTGCTGGCCTCACCCATGGAATAGAACCAGGCGGCCAGACCTCCGCCTGCCACTACCATGACCGCCCCTGCAATACGGGCTTTCCCTGATGATCTTTTTGCCAGCAACATGACAAGTCCGGCGATAAAGGCGATAACCGAAAGCAGGCTCTTCAGTGTGAAGAACAGATAGGTAAAGGGATCCACTGCTTTTACCGAGTAGTCCCTGGCAAACCAGGTCAGGGTAAGTCCGTTCTGATGAAAGCCCATCCAGAAGAAGATCACCACGAAGAATACGAGTAACAGGGAGACGACACGCTGTTTCTCTTCCCGGGTGGCGATCATGGCAATCCAGGTGACAAATCCTACAAAAAGACCAATGGCGCTTCCCGTGGCAATGTCTTTGAGCAGGCTGATCAAAAAGGCAGAAATGGCTCCGGCTATCAGGGCCACGGGTATGGCAAGGGGCTTTTCCCGTAGTGAAAGGGTCCGTTCCCCGGTCACTCTCCGGCGTTTGGGTAGATGTTTATGAAATATGAGGTAAGCCATCAGGGAGACAACCATGGCGATGGCGGCGATCCCGAAAGCAAAGTTATATCCTCTGGAAAATACTTCGATGTAGCTGTTGGCAAAGGCTCCCAGATCGGTTACCGGCCCGTTCAGACTAACTGCATCAGCCAGATTCTGCAGTACAGCAGTATCCGGGAGGGTTCCGTCCTTGTACTGGTGGCACAATGCAGGCAGGCTTCCGTCGTGCAGGAAACCATTCATCTTCAGCCACCAGTTCCTGATACCCATGGCAGCAAAAGGGGCAAAGAAGGCGCCCACATTGATTCCCATATAAAATATCAGGAAGGCGTTATCGCGTACTTTATCGTATTTTGGATCGTCATACATCTGTCCCACCACGGCCTGGAGGTTCCCTTTGAAGAATCCGTTCCCTATGGCAATGGTAAAGAGGCCGATCACAGTCACAGGAAGTGAGAGCCCGGGTATGGCCATCATGAGATAGCCGGCAAACATGATCACCTGTCCCATGGAAATTACCGCAGTATATCTTTTCGTGGCATCGGCCAGGATTCCACCCACCAGTGCCAGCGCATAAATAGCAAAATAGAACCAGCTGTAGATATCCCCGGCCCTTTCAGCAGCAAGTCCGAACTTTGCCTGTAGGAAGAGTACCAGGATAGCCATCATTGTGTAGAAGCCAAAACGCTCACCCATATTGGCAAAGAAAGCCACGTAAAGTCCTTTTGGATGTCCTTTTAACATGAAATTGAATTTTTTAAATAATTCGATTTATCTGATGGGCACAAATATAGAAATAGTTTTTTCTTAATTTTGATAGAAACAAGATGTTATGAAAATATTCAGGGCTGCACAGGTACGGGAGATCGACGCCCGGACCATCCGGCATGAACCGGTGGCATCTGTCGATCTGATGGAAAGGGCGGCCACCCGTCTTGCCGGTTGGTATATTCGCCATTTTCATACGGACAGGAAGGTGATGCTCTTCGCCGGACCGGGCAACAATGGCGGGGATGCTTTGGCCATGGCACGGTTGCTGGCCGACAGGCAATACAGTGTGGAGTGCTTTCTGCTCAAATTCAGTAAACTCTCGGAAGATTGTGCGGTTAACCTGAAACGGCTGAAGGAACAGGGACTCGTCAGCATGCTGGAATTGACTGAAGCGGATCACCTGCCGCTTATTTCTCCGCATGATGTGGTGGTGGACGGGATCTTCGGATCGGGGCTCTCAAGGCCTGTTTCAGGATTTCCGGGAGCTGTGATCCGACATATCAATGAACAGGCAGGTAATGTGATCGCCATCGATATCCCGTCGGGTCTTTTTGGTGAGGATAACAGCGGGAACGATTACAACCAGGTGATCAGAGCCGGTTATACGCTTACTTTTCAATTCCCCTTCCTCTCGTTCTTTTTTGATGTTAATGATCCTTTTGTGGGACACTGGCGAATCCATGATATCGGGTTGCATCCCGGGGTCATTGAACAAACGGAGACAGACTACCACACCATTGAACCGGAGGAGATCCGTATCTGCATACCCCACAGGAATAAATTCTCCCATAAGGGCACTTTTGGACATGCGCTGCTGATCTCAGGATGCTACGGAATGATGGGGGCAGCCCTGTTGGCAGGCGAGGCATGCCTGAGAAGCGGGACCGGGCTGGTTACCCTGCACGTGCCCCGGTTTGGTTACAACATTGTTCAGACCGCCTTTCCCGAAGCCATTGTCAGCCTGGATCAGTCCGACATCCTTTTCAGTGAACCACCCCCTCTTGAACCTTATAGCGCCATAGGTATTGGTCCGGGGCTGGGATGCAAGCCCAATTCGGGAAAAGGACTGAAAATGCTTCTTGAACAGGCAAAAGTACCGCTGCTCATCGATGCAGACGGGTTGAACATCCTCTCCCGGAATCCGGACTGGTATTCCCTGCTTCCCGAAGGAACCATCCTGACCCCCCATCCCAGGGAGTTTGACCGGCTGGCCGGTGAGAGCAGCAATTCCTATGAACGGCACCTGAAACAGCGCGAATTTGCCACCAGGCATCAGGTAGTGGTGGTCCTGAAAGGCGCCTTTACCGGGATTGCTGAACCTGGTGGAAGATACTGGTTCAATACCACCGGAAATCCCGGTATGGCCACGGGTGGAAGCGGGGACGTGCTTACGGGCCTGATCACCGGATTACTGGCACAGGGCGTACAACCGGTGGATGCGGCCCTGACCGGAGTCTTTTTGCATGGTGTGGCAGGCGACCTGGCTGCAAAAGCAACCAGTCAGGAAGCCATGATCGCGGGAGATATGATCGGAAAACTGGGACCTGCTTTCAGGTCGCTGAGCAGCGCATCTCAGCCCCTGGATACCCGGGGATAATCTACTGATATGCATGATTTCCGTGGTTCCTGTTTTTTTTAACCACCGGGTGTTTGAAATGTTTTTTTGTATTCAAGCTGACGAAGTATTAATTTCGGTCCGGTAAATGAGTATAATCATTCCTGTGAAACGTCCATTACAACATTGTCTTATGAAACAATATATTATTTTTCTTTTTGCAGTGATCCTTATATCAGGCTGTGCAACCACAACACCCCTGCAGGTGCAGGTTACCCCGCTGGGTGAGGAGCCCGCCGAGGTGAAGGAACAATATATTTATACACTGCCGGAAACTGTGTTGAAGGTTGAGGTGATGGTAAATCTGACGAAAACCATACCGGGACCCTACTGGGAGTATGCGGAAAAATATCTGGGAATCAAAGATGTGGTTACACAGAAATCAAACCGGTGGGAGATCTCCCATGTGACTGTAACCGCACATAATGAGCTGGATCCGCAGCAGGTTTATTCGCTGAATGTGATAGATGGTGCATACAACCCGGACTTCCTGGATCCCTTTATTAAGATGGGTTTGATTATAGATGGGGCCGGGACGGTTCATGAGACCCTCGACGGTACCGGCAGACTGGATCTGGGTGAATGGAAACCCTATACAGACCTGGGCGTCTATCCCAATTTTGAAGAGCGGAAAGAAACCATGTTTAAAACGATTGTGACAGACACCGGATTTGTACAGGTCCCTGTCCAGAGAAGTGTGGTGGAACAGAAATCCGTTTCCAGGAAAGCCCAGGAGGCTGCAGATTTTCTGCTCGAGCTGAGGTTGAGGCGTTTTGATATGCTGACAGGTGAATATGAGGTTTTTCCCGACGGGGAGGCCATGGCTGCAGCCATCCAAAAGCTGGATCAGCTGGAAGCATCTTACCTGTCACTTTTCACAGGAAAAAGCATCACCGCTTCAGCCAGGCGAAGCTGGTTTATCGTTCCCCGCTCCGGTTCAGCCCTCTCCCGGTATCCGCTCGGCCTCTTTTCCGGGCAGCTTGGTTTTGTCCCTGAAGAACTGAATGAAGGGGATCCCCTGGAGGTTCGTATCGAACCACTGGGTAAGACGGAGAGCCTGAAGATCCCGGGCTCATCACCAGCCGGTAACAGCTCTGTAAACAGGCTTTTTTACAGGATGCCCGACGTGGCATCGCTGAAAGTTATCCTGGGAGGGGAAGTGCTGTCGGAGGAGCGGATCTCCATTTTCCAGTCAGGTTCCCTGGTAGGTACCTCCATCAACTAACCCGCTTCAGGCCAGGGTACCATACTACTATTTAACCGGAATATCTTCCAGTATGGCCACCAGGAATTCCCAGAATCTCTGAACGGTATTGATCTCTACCTTTTCATCCGGCGAGTGGGGGAAACGGATGGTTGGCCCAAAGGAGATCATATCCAGGTTGGGATAAACCCCACCCAGTAATCCGCATTCCAGTCCGGCATGAATCGCTTTGATCTCAGGGATGATGCCAAAATTCTTCTGATACACTTTCTGGCAAGTCTTAAGGATGGGTGACTCCATATTGGGCTTCCAGCCCGGGTATTCACCGCTTAGTTCCACTTCAGCACCGATCAGCTGGAATATGGCGGCAATTTTCCATGCGGTGGCTTCTTTGGCGCTGTCCACAGAGGAGCGGGTCAGGCTCAGTGCCTGAAATTCTCCATGCTGTATGCTGACAATGGCCAGGTTGGTGGAGGTTTCTACCAGTCCCTTCATGGACTGGCTCATACGCTGAACACCATTGGGACAGGCAAAGATGGCCCGGATAAAGCCGTATTGGGCATCCACCGGAAGTACCCTGTCCGGATTCTCCGTTTTCCCGCAGGTAAAGGAGAAGTCTGGTTCTGTCTCTGCAAACTCTTTCCGGTACATCTCCTGGTAATGCTCCACCAGGGTCTCGAATTTTGCAGCGGAGGTTTCCGGAACCAGAACTACTGCACGCGATTCACGGGGAATGGCATTCCGCAGGTCGCCTCCGGAGGCTTCTGATACCCTGATCTTCAGGTCAGATTCGGCCTGCATCAGGAATCTGAAAAGCACTTTATTGGCATTGGCCCTGCCCAATGGAATATCCAGACCGGAATGTCCCCCTTTCAGTCCCTGTACATTGATCCGGTATGCCTGGTATCCTGCAGGCACCTTCTCTTCCCCGTAGGATTTGAATGCAGAGATATCAATTCCACCGGCACAGCCCACATAAAGTTCACCTTCATCTTCAGAATCCATATTGAGCAGGATGTCTCCATCAAGCAGACCGGGCTTCAGCCCAAATGCGCCGGTCATCCCGGTCTCTTCATCGACCGTGAACAGCGCTTCAACAGGTCCATGTTTCAATAAGGTCGATTCCAGGACGGCCATGGCGGCAGCCACACCGATCCCATTATCACTACCCAGTGTTGTACCGTCGGCAGTAACCCAATCCCCGTCAATTACAGCCACAATGGGATCTTTCTCAAAATCAAATGTTTTATCGCTGTTTTTCTGTGGTACCATATCCAGGTGGCCCTGCAGGATCACCCCCTTGCGGTTCTCCATTCCCGGTGTGGCGGGCTTTTTGATAATCACATTACCCACTTCATCAACGAAGGTCTCAAGCCCGAGGCCTTCCCCGAATGCTTTCATGTACTGAATGATCCCTGCTTCTTTTTTCGAAGGCCTGGGAATTTGTGTCAGGGCATGGAAGTGTTTCCATACCTCCTTTGGATTAAGATCTTTAATATTATGCATATCTGTTCGGTTAAAGCTTAATTACTTTTTTTAATGTTTGGTAGCTGAAGCCCGTATCCCATCTTCTTGTCTTCTGCTTTCAGCAACAGGGCAAAGACCAGGGCCACCAACCCGAAACCTGTAAAAATGAGCATGGGGAGGGTATAGTTATAAGTAGCCACTTCAACACCTTCTTTGACCACATAACCGGTGATACAATACTTTTGAAGCACCCATCCGATAAGGGCCGGAACCCCCATCAGGCCCCAGTTCTGTACCCAGAAAATCAGGGAATAGGCCGAACCCAGGTAACGATCCGGAATGATTTTAGGAACAGATGGCCACATGGCGGAGGGTACCAGTGAGAATCCTATTCCCAGTACAATGATCAGGAAAATCGCGATGGACCAGTGGTTCAGGAACGGAACGGAGAAGAGCGCATGTACAAAGATCAGCAGGACGGATCCGATGATCATGATGGTGGCTCCTTTTCCTTTCTTATCATAGATTCCGCCAAACAAGGGTGTTAACAGGATGGTACCAAAAGGCAGCATGGCAGGAATGGTCCCCGCCAGTTTTTCCATAACCCCGAATTTCTGGGTCATCAGGTCGGCAGCATACTTCAGGAACGGGAATACAGCTGAATAAAAAAGGACACAGAGAATGGCCAGATACCACCAGGCTTTATTGGTAACGATAAACCTGATATCTGAAACCCTGAAAGATTCTTCTTCTGTAACCTCATTACTGGCTGCAGCCAGTTCGGCTTCGGATGCATCCAGTTTCTTATCCATAAAGGTATAGATGATAAATGTGATAAACCCGATACAGAGCAGGACAAGTCCCAGGAGTACGGGTTTTGAAACATGGCCCAGACCCAGTGCGATGGGGGAGGAGATACCAAGGGCCAGTGCGGTACCCAGCCTGGCAACAGCCATTTGCAGTCCCATGGCAAGCGCCATCTCTTTTCCTTTGAACCATTTGACAATGGCTTTGGTGACCGTTATTCCGGCCACTTCCACACCAACTCCAAAAATAGCAAAGCCAATGGCCGCCATAAAGACCTGGGCTTTGGTATCGAACCAGAGAATGTGCCAGATGGCTCCATCCAGGGTGTGTGTGGATATGGCCCAGTATTTCATTGATGTTCCCAGCACCATGATGGCTGCTGACATTAAGCCGGTAAACCTGACCCCCATTTTATCGAGAATGATACCTCCTATGATCAACATGAGCAGGAAGACATTGAACCATCCGTAGGCGCTTGTAAAAAAGCCGTATTCGGCACTGTTCCATGTCAGCTGTTGTTCCAGCAATCCCTTTAACGGAGCCATCACGTCGGTAATATAATAGCCGGCGAACATGGTAATGGCAACTATACCCAGTGCGCTCCACCTGGCAACCGCTGAATCTCTCAGACTTTTTCTAATCACTTCCATCTATCATTGAATTAGTTAAGAATCACCAAAAATAGAAAAAATATACGGTGTGCGATGTTTTTTAATTAGTGTCTCAAAGAAAACACCCGTTTTCTTGATTTTCGTAACAAACTCTCATTCTCTACAATCCAGATGAATCCAAACCGTGGCATTTTATCACGGT
>JANTFK010000019.1 GCA_024763595.1 Bacteroidales bacterium
AAGACCCGGTTCAATGGCGATGGCCTCCCTGTATGAGGCTTCTGCCTTTTCGAAGTCATCCGTATTCATATAGAGGTTCCCGAAGTTAAGGTGGGTAGAGGGATGGTCGGCATTGATCATCAATGAAGCATGGTACTCTTCCAGGGCGGCGTTCAGCTTACCGGTCGCACCGGCGGGGATCAGGTTCCGGGGGACCGCCGTCAGGGAGCTGGCTGCCATCAGTCGCACCAGTTTTACGGGGTCCGAAAGCCTGGGGACGGCCAGGTCCCTGATAAACTCCGGTTCTGCGAACTGAACCACAGAAAGTGTGGCATAACGGACCAGTGGATCCGGATCGGTCACAGTTTGCTGAAGCAGGTTGGCAGTTGCCTGGTTCGGGTATCCGCCGAGCAGGGAGATGGCGGTTGCCCTGACCATGGGAGCCACTTCCCGGTCACCACCGAGTCTGATCAGTTCCGGCTGTGCTTCCGGGTAACGCTTGCGTCCGGCCCAGAATGTCTCTCCGTAATGGGGCTTGTTCAGCAGGTCGTCTCCGTACCATTCCCGCAGATAATGGGTGGCCCACCGGGTCGATTTATCGGTGTGGCACTGGTTACAGGCATTGGGGGTACCCAGTTTTTCAGAGAGATCGGGCCGGGGGATCCGTATGCTGTGGTCGCGGCGGGGATCCACTACCATATAGGTGCGTTCATGCATGTGGCACTCAAAACAGCTGGCTCCCTCCTTGGAAGGATCATGGAAATGGTGTTTCCGGGAACCGTATTCAGAGGCCATGTGGCACCGGTAACAGAGTGCGTTTCCCTGGACATACACCTTTCCGCTGTGAGGCTCGTGACAATCCTTGCAGACCACTCCGGCCATATACATCTTACTTTGCAGAAAGGAGCCATAGACATAGACCTCATCCTCGATCTGGCCGTCCGCGAAATAGAGGCCTTCTTCCAGCAGGGAGGGCCAGTGGGTATCCAGGAGAGAGCCTCCATGGTAGTAATCTTCTGTGGCGACTGCCCGCCGGGAATGGCAGCGTGCACACATCTGTACCAGTTCATCCGTTTTCCGGGGGACCGATCTCCGGGCGGTGAGCGAATCGGGATCAAATATCCAGGTGGCATTATCGGTATCCTTCAGGCGGACCGCCAGCCCCATGTCGGGATAGATATCGGGACTGCTTCCGGCTTCCACCTTTTTTGCCCAGTCAATGTGTTCCGAACCCGGCCCGTGGCAGGCTTCGCACGACACATCGATCTCCGACCATGTAGTATGGTAGGTTTTTTCTGCATAGGAGTAGTTCTTGTGCAGATTGGTTGAGTGGCACTCCGCACACATGTAGTTCCAGTTCTGGGTGACATGTGTCCAGTAGAGAACATCATCGGGGGGGATCCGTTCATTCTGGTAAATGTGGAACCAGTGCTGCCCCCCCTCTTCGGCCGGACGGGTGTCCCAGCAGATAGGAAGACACTGGTACCGTCCGCCGGGGAATGCAATCAGGTATTGTTGCAGGGGCCTGATACCGAATACATAAGAGATTTCATAATCAGCCATAACTCCCTCCGGCCCTTCTGTGTGTACCATATATTTTCCACCGGACATATAGAACCGGGAAGTAATACCAAAATGCGTGTACGAAACATTGTTAAAATCCCCCAGTACTGTTTCCGCAGTGGCCGTATCCATGGCCATATCATGGTCCGATCCCAGGAAGAGGTCATACGCTTTTTCATGGCATTCCCTGCAATTTTCCCTGCCTACATATTTAGCTGACTGATCGGATGTTACAGAATTGTCTGCTGCGTTTCCACGATCTTTGATCCGGTGGCAATTGAGTAAGATTACCATGGAAATAATAAGTATCGAAGCAACTCCGGTAAAACGTGGTAAAAAAGCTTTATTCATCTGTAATACATCCGATGCGAGATAATTTCAAATGTATATAAATTAGGGAAATCGGCTCCGGAAAGGTGCCTATTCAAAAAGAATCTATATAATTTTAGGCTTTCTGCAGGATCCATGAAAAGAAGGAACTTTTTAGAAAGAGCAGCCGTCACACTAGTTTCGCTGGCCGGGGTGGCTGCCGCTTTCAGTTACCTGCGCCAGTTCTTCCCCAGGCTTGCGGGAGAGAAGAAGCGAATCGTGCTGGGGGATTACCGCAAGTTCCCGGTTGATACCTATACTTTCCTGGAGGGGCACAATATATTTGTATACCGCGACCATGAAGGGATCAAGGCGGTATCGGCTGTCTGTACGCACCTGGGATGTATCCTGGAAAAAAGCACGGATGGTTTTGAGTGCCCGTGCCACGGTTCCTGTTTTTCGGACGTGGGGAAGGTATTATCGGGTCCGGCACCCCGTAACCTCTCCTGGTACGAAGTGTACAGGGCGGCCGATGGAAAGATTGTGGTGAACCCATCCCGGACCGTAGGGCCCGGTGAGAAATTCAATATCTCCTGATCTTTGTATGGAAAACAAAGGGACACCGGTCAACACAGGGGGAGTAGAAGCAGCCGCTGAGAGGAAGCAGCGGACAGGCAGGATCACCCGAAACTTTTTCCTGCATATGCATGCCCCCAGGGTGCATATTCACGCTATGAAACCGTCCTACACCTTCGGACTGGGGTTGATTACCGGATTTCTTTTCCTGATCATGCTCTTTACGGGTGTGATCCTGATGATCTACTATACCCCTTCGGTGGAATCGGCCTACCGGTCTGTAAAGGATATTGTATATATCGTACCGGGGGGCCGCATCATACGCAACATGCACAGATGGGCCTCCCAGGGCATGCTGATCGTCGTATGGCTCCACCTGTTAAGGGTGTTTTACACAGGTTCATATCTGGGCAACAGGTCATTGAACTGGGTGATTGGAGTAGTGCTGATGATCCTCATACTTTTAAGCAATTTCAGTGGCTACCTGCTGCCCTGGGATCAACTGGCATACTGGGCGGTGACCATTGGTTCAAATATTGCAGCATCGGCCAGGGAACTCACCGATCTGCTGGGGATCACTGTAGCCTTTGACCCCGGCGGATTCCTAAAAAAGTTATTGATAGGGGGTGAAACAGTGGGACAACCGGCACTTTCCCGATTCTTTGCCATGCACGTGATCTTTCTTCCCCTCTCCATGCTGGTGTTGATGGGCGTACACTTCTGGAGAATACGGAAAGATGGCGGGTTAAGCCGGCCGGCAGTATTTGCAGGGGAGAAAGGAGCGGAGAACAAATTGTATGCTTGGCCTGTGCTGATGTGGACAGAGCTGGCCATACTCCTCGGCGTAGTGGCAGTGATCCTGTTCATTGCACTTGTAGCCGATGCACCATTACTGGAAGAGGCCAATCCTGCATTTCCCGAAAATCCGGCCAAATCGCCCTGGTATTTCCTGGGCATACAGGAAATGGTTTCCTATTCGGCTTTTGCGGGTGGATTGCTGGTGCCGCTGTTATACCTGGTATTTCTGTTTTCCATTCCTTACCGCGACAGGGAGGAGCGGTATGTGGGGGTCTGGTTTTCGGGAGCAGAGGGAGCCAGGGTGACCGGGCGTTCGGCCGTGTTTGCACTGTTGCTGGTTATAGTGCAGCTCTTTGTCATGGAGCGGTTTGGCTGGTTGCGCGATTGGTTCCCGGGAATCTCCCAGTGGCTGGTGATGCTCATTAATCCGGCCACCATCACCGGTTTGTGCTTTATCCTGGTTGCTGAATGGATCCGGCGGAATCATGGTTCTACCCGCCTGGCTGCCATGGGACTCTTTACCATGTCGTTTGTGGCGCTTGTGGTATTTACCGTGGTAGGGATCTGGTTCAGGGGGCCCAACTGGGAGTTTTTCTGGTCCGTCAACCAGTGGCCTGTACAATAAATTTTCCGGTATGAATGAAGAGAAATATACAAAAAGGGTCAAATGGCTGGTAGTGGCCGGTGCCGCCCTTTTGATATTTCTTTTGCTCGGGGCATGGATCACAGAGGGGCTCAACAAGGAGTGGAGAAGGGCCCAGCGGGAGTACAGACAGCTGCTGCGGGAGAAGTCAGGTGACGAGGGGAGCGTGGTGGCAGGTCAATTTGAACGGGGAATTTCCCAGGTCAACCTGCCCCAGTTTAACAGGACCGACCGCTGTATCTCCTGTCATAACGGATTGGAGAATCCCAGCATGAAGGGTGTACCCCAACCCCATGGGTCCCATCCGGGGAGCTTCCTGTCTGACCATCCGGTACAGCAGTTTGGATGTACCATTTGCCACGGGGGACAGGGCCGGGCGCTCACCCGGGATGATGCCGCAGGCAGGCTTCCGGAAACACACTGGAACTATCCACTTCTGGAGCAACCCTATATCCAGGCTTCCTGCGGAAAGTGCCATCTGGCCATCTATAACCATGTGGAGGGGGTGCAACAGGAATCCATTAACGGCATGGAGGTATTTCTACGGGGCAAATCGATCTTTGCCTCAGAAGGCTGCCTGGGATGTCACCAGGCCAGGGGAGTGGGAGGAATCATTGGTCCCGATCTGACCGAACAGGGGGAGAAGACCAGGCATGAATACAGCTTTCAGAATATCCTGGGAGAACAAACCATTTCAAACTGGCTGAAAGAGCATTTTAAGGACCCGGAAATGGTTTCACCCGGATCGCAAATGCTTTCGGTCAACCTGGAAGAGCACGAACTGGAGGCCCTGGCCACCTTTGTTATGGGACTGGCAAAACCAGGTATACCGTTCGACTATTTCTCCCTCTCCGCACTCAATGAATTCAAAGGGATCAGGGAACCCATGGATGGGGCGGCAGGGTTTGCAGCGCTTTGCTCTGCCTGTCATGGCAAAGATGGTGAGGGAAAGAGCTATGAAGATTACAAAACCGGGATACCGGCTATCGGCAATCCTGCCTTCCTGCGGGTGGCATCTCCGGAATATATACGGTTTACCCTGGAGAAGGGAAGAAGCCTCCGCCAGATGGGAAGCTGGACGACCGGGATATCGGGAATGAAACCGGCAGAACTGGACAGCCTCACGGCCTTCCTTACGGCGCAACCCGGTCTGAAAATCGAAAACAGGCGCCGGGTAAGCGGAAATCCCGACCGGGGCAGAAAGCTTTTTGATTACCATTGCGTCACCTGTCATGGTCCGGAGGGGAAAGGTGGCGTGGCAGTGGCACTCAACCAGCAAGGGTTCCTGGGGAAAGCGGATGATGCCCTTATTCTGGGAACGCTTGTGAGGGGCCGGCGGAACAGTGCCATGCCCGGATGGGCGCACCTGCAGGACCGGGAACTGGGTGACCTGCTCTCCCTATTGAGATCGTGGAGCAAATCGATGCCACCCTCCGGGCAAATGGAGCTGCCGGAAGCAGATCTGAAGCAGGGAGCTCTCAAATACCACTATCTCTGTTCCAGGTGCCATGGTGAATCCGGGGAAGGTGAGACCGGTCCTTCCATTATAAACAGGGACTTCCTGGAGGTGGCCGGAAATGGTTATCTCTACCGTACCATTGCCACGGGCAGGCCGCACACCGCCATGTTCGGATGGTCCTCCGATGTGTACAACCAGGAGCAGCTGAAAAAAGAGGATATCAGCAACATTATAGCATTTATGAGAACATCGGCAGAGGCACCATTCACCTATGTGTATCCCGGAACCAATCCGGGAAACCGGGAAAATGGGGCACTGTTGTTTAAACAGCACTGTGCCACCTGTCACGGTGGGAACGGTGAAGGGACCCGGGCCCCGGCACTCAATAACCAGGAGTTGTTGAATGCCGCTTCCAACGGTTACCTGCTGGCCACCATTACCATTGGAAGGGAGGGAACACCCATGCCTTCCTGGGGCTACAACCGGGGGGACCATCCGGTCCTTTCCGGGAGCGACAGGCAGGACCTGGTAGCATTTCTCAGATCCTTCCAGCGGATCAGGATCAAGTATTAGCCATCCGGTGGAAGCCTGTCCTGTTTTTATAAAAGAATACTTAGCATATATCAAACTGAGGGTAACCATTTGTAATAATATACGTATGTTGTACTGAAGCAATTATGCGGATAATATGAGTTATAAGGTTTTTGTCCTCTATTCCTATCCACACGACCGGCTCTATGTAGGCTATACCACCAGCCTTACGGATTATATGATCACTATGAATGTGATGGAATCAGAAAATCCGTTGTTTGAATTCCGGCCCTGGACCCTGATCCATATGGAGTTGTTCGTATCGGAGGATGAGGCCATGGTACGGGAGGGATTTCTGAAACAGGAGATGGGTCAGGAATATATCCGCAGAGAGATTCTACCCATGTTCGATTTCCATTAAAGGTGCTATCTTTGTGCCGTGACAAGAATCGGCAGGATATTTCGAAAGCTTACGCATAAATACCGGATGGTCCTTCTCAATGAGGATACATTTGAGGAGGTAGCCAATGTTAGGCTTACCCGTCTGAACCTGATTGCATTGGTAGGGGTTATCGTCATCATCATTGTGTCCATCACCTATACCCTGATTGCCTATACCAGTATCCGTGAACTGATCCCCGGTTATCCGGATACAGCCATGCGGCAAAATATCCGGACCAATGCCATGCAGGTGGATTCGCTGGAATATGAACAGGCCATCCGGGATCAGTATTTCGAGAATTTAAGACGGATCATTGCCGGAGAGGTACCGGAAGCCTACCTGAACGATACATCCAGTATGGATAACCTAAAGGAAATTACTTTTTCCCGTTCTGAAAACGATTCGTTGCTCAGGCAACGGGTAGAGGCGGAGGAACAGTTCAGGCTCAGTGTGCTGGATGAGGGGGGCAGAAACGGGAACCTGCATGACCTGCATTTCTTTACCCCGGTAAAAGGGATTATTACCAGGGAATTCAGTCCGGCCGATGGCCATTTTGGAATCGATCTGGTATCGGCACCCAATGAAGTTGTAAAAGCCGCCATGGATGGTACTGTCACCATGTCGACATGGACACTTGAGACCGGCTATGTGATCCAGGTCCAGCATGATCATGAATTAATTTCCGTCTACAAGCACAATGCAACTCTCTTCAAGACGGAGGGACAGCAGGTTAAAGCCGGGGATGCCATTGCCATTGTGGGCAACTCCGGGGAATATACTACCGGTCCCCACCTTCATTTTGAATTGTGGCACGACCGGGTCCCCCTGAATCCGGTTGACTATATCGTTTTTTAAGGATGCAAAAGAGAATTGCCATATTAGGTTCTACCGGATCCATCGGGACCCAGGCTCTGGAGGTCATCAAGGGCCATCCGGACCGCTTTGAGGTGGAAGCACTCACAGCCTGGAACAATGTGGACCTGTTGATCGAGCAGAGTAAGCGGTTTGTACCCAATGTGGTTGTCATCGGAAACGAGAAGCATCATGCCAGGGTTAAAGATGCTCTTGCGGCCTATCCCGTCAAGGTATATTGCGGAGTGGATGCCATTTCGCAGGTTGTTGCCTTCGAATCGGTGGACATAGTGCTAACCGCCATGGTGGGATTCAGCGGGTTAAGACCCACCATGGAGGCCATACGTGCCGGGAAGGATATTGCACTTGCTAACAAGGAGACCCTGGTGGTGGCAGGTGAGCTGATTATCAGGGAGGCTGTCATGCATGGTGCAACCATCATTCCCGTGGATTCGGAGCACTCTGCCATTTTTCAATGCCTGGCAGGTGAGAGATCCAATGAAATTGAGAAGCTGATCCTGACTGCCTCGGGAGGACCGTTCCGGGGAAAAGGGGAAAGCTATTTGAGGGATGTAACACCGGAGGCGGCACTGAAGCATCCCAACTGGCTGATGGGACCCAAGATCACCATCGATTCGGCGACCCTGATGAACAAAGGTCTGGAAGTGATAGAAGCCAGGTGGCTGTTTGATGTGGGGCATGAACATATCGAAGTGGTGGTCCACCCCCAGTCCGTCATCCATTCCATGGTGCAGTTCAATGACGGTTCCATCAAAGCGCAGATGGGTCTCCCCGATATGAGGCTTCCCATTCAGTATGCCTTCTCTTTCCCGGGGCGTTATCATTCGGAGTTTGAAAGGTTCAGTTTCCTGGATTACCCGGAATTGACTTTTGAGCAGCCGGATACAAAAATTTTTCGTAACCTTGCAATTTCGTACGAAGCACTGAAGAAAGGCGGGAACTGGCCATGTATTCTGAATGCGGCAAATGAGGTCGCTGTGGAAGCCTTTCTTGAGAAAAAAATCGGATTCCTAGGTATCCCTGAGGTAATTGAAAAAACGTTGCTGAGGACTGATTATATAGGGGCCCCGGTACTTGAGGATTATTTTGAAACGGACCGGCTGGCCAGGCGGGTTGCCAAAGTATTGATTTAGGAAGGAATGGATATTTTAATCAGGATAGCACAGTTTCTGCTGAGCCTCTCAATTTTAATTGTGCTGCATGAACTGGGACACTTTACCCTTGCCCGGGTTTTTAAAGTAAGGGTGGAAAAATTCTATCTCTTTTTCGATGCCGGTTTTTCCCTGTTCAGGAAGAAAATTGGGGAGACACAATATGGGATCGGGTGGCTTCCGCTGGGTGGATATGTAAAGATCAGCGGCATGATTGATGAGTCCATGGACCGGGAACAGATGAAAAAGCCGCCCCAGCCATGGGAATTCAGATCAAAAAAGGCCTGGCAGCGCCTGTTGATCATGCTTGGGGGTGTGATTGTTAACTTTTTACTGGCCCTGTTGATCTATATCCTGGTATTTTTCCGCTGGGGAGAATCCTATATCCCGCCCGACAGGCTGGAATACGGGTACATGTTCGACAGTACCTTTATTGATATGGGATTGAGAAATGGGGATAAAATCCTTGCCCTGGATGGAAAGAAGGTGGAGAGATGGGAAGAGATACACCACGACATCGTTGTTGATGGGGCCACCAGGTTGCAGGTGGAGAGAGAGGGGCATTTGCTGGATATTACTGTTCCGGAAGGTATGACCGCCCGTTTGTTAAAGGCCAGGATTCCCATTTATCCCCGGATTCCGTTTGAATTTGTGGAACTGACAAAAGGGGGCGGTGCGGAAAAGGCGGGCTTACAGTTGGGGGACAGTATCCTTGCCATAAACGGGAACCCTATCATCTATTATGATCAGTTCAAGGATGCCATTCGCGGGTGGAACAACAGGGCCGTGGATGTCACCGTTCTGAGAGGGTCCGATACGCTCAACCTGGCAGTAGCGATCAGTGAAGAAGGCATGTTCGGTATAGCTGCAAAAACCGTATATAATTATTTTGAACCCGTGGTTGTCAGATATTCCCTGTTTCAATCCATTCCGGCAGGAATTCATCATGGCATCAAAATATCCAGGAGTTACCTCAAACAGCTCAAGTTGTTGTTCAAACCTGAAACCAAAGCATATGAGGAACTGGGGGGATTTATCAAGATCGGGAGTATTTTCCAGCCAATATGGGACTGGCAGAACTTCTGGAACATGACGGCTTTTCTTTCAATCATCCTGGCCATCATGAATATCCTTCCCATACCTGCATTGGACGGCGGCCATGTGATGTTCCTGTTATTCGAGATGATTACAGGAAGAAAGCCGGGGGATAAATTTCTGGAATATGCGCAGATCGTCGGTATGGTTTTACTGTTGAGCCTGTTATTGTATGCCAATTTGAATGACATCATTGGATTATTTAATAAATAGAATGATTATTTACCTATTTTTGTAATATAAACCTATTAACTGTTAACAATGGAAGCTTTTATAACCCTTGCGATCGGAGTATGGCAAATAGTAGTCATCGTTTTACTTGTCCTGTTGTTGTTTGGTGGAAGAAAAATCCCTGAACTTATGCGTGGTGTGGGAGAGGGCATGAAAGAATTCAAGAAAGCCACAGCTGATGAATCTGACGATGATATAGATGTGGTGGATGATACGGATGATAAGAAGAAAATCAAGGATGGCAAGAAATAGCAGCCGGCATTTACCCTGGGCCTGTCTGCCGGAGCGGACAGGCTTTTTTGTCTTGGTGGGGCTGCTTTTTCTGTTTCCCTCCTGTGATACGACTACCAGTACCGGGAACCAGGCCGGAAAGATCATGCCGGGTATTACGGGAGGAGCTGGAGAGGTGCTTGTGGTGATGGATAAATTAAACTGGGAAAACTCGGCAGGAGAGTTGCTTCAGGATATTTTGAAAGAGGAGTACCCGGGCCTTCCCCAGTCTGAACCACTGTTTGATGTGAGCCACATCACAGTCGCTGCTTTTGAAGGATTTTACCAGTTCCACAGGACCATTGTGCTGACCACCGTCCAATCGGGACTGGCTCCCAGGATCCGGTACAAGGAGAACGTGTGGGCCAAACCCCAGATCATGATCCAGCTGGAGGCTCAAACGGGTGAAGCCCTGAAAACACTTATCAGTGAGCATGACAGTGAGATTCAGAGATTTCTTATACAGTATGACAGGAAAAGATTAATGAATACCTATAAGGAGTCCAAAGATATGGCTATTCAGAAGGAGCTCACTTCGCATCACCAGATCCAGCTGGCCATTCCCAGGGGATATAACCTTGACTTCAGCAATGATGCGTATACTTCGGTATCGATTGAAGGGCCCGATTTCTCACAGGTGATCCAGATATTTGAATATCCCGCCGGGGGTGCCGGAGAGCTGACCGCCTCCGGGATCATCGATCACAGAAACAGTTTCACAAAAAAATATACACAGGGGCCCAATAAGGATTCCTACATGACCATCTCGCCCATGTACAAGCCCATTGCCTTAAATTTGAGGAACAATAATATGGATTTGATTGAACTGCGGGGTCTCTGGGAACTTGAAAACGGATTTATGGGCGGACCGTTTATCAGTCACTCCGTGTATGATGCCAAAAGGCACCGGATTATTTCAGTGGATGGTTATCTCTATCACCCCAACCAGAAAAAAAGGATGAAAATCAAACAGTTGGAAGCGATTATCTATTCCCTGGAGATTATTTAGCGTAAAAAAGGTTGGGTTTTTCGAACTCAAATAGTGTCGGGTAATCCTCATCAAAACGTTTGAGGATCTCAGTCATGATGGTTTCCCGCATGAATTTTGATTTGTTAATGATCCTGTATTTTTCACAATAGAGATTTATGGCTTCCAGTTCGCGCTGGTTGAAGAGTATGGAAGTCCGGGTACTCCTGCGCAGCTTCTCATCTTTCTTTTGATCCACCTTTGGTTGGTTGATTTGGTTTGGTTAAAAATAGTCAAAGCTGGGGGTTTAGTGCGCTCCGGGGCCCATTTAGAATCAACAAGTTCCTAACAGCACCTGGAGCGGGACCTGTAAACAGGCCATGGTCCGGATCCATGCTATTCCGGCTCTTCTTTGAGGATGGAAAGGAACTCGGCGGGCCTGATCAGTCCCAGTACCAGCGAAGTGATCACACAGGAGGACAGCAGTAGCAGAAAACCGGGAACCCAGCCCGGGATCCGGAGCGAGAAATAACCCGTCAGGAGGTTGATTCCCAGGAAGCCGGCAAACCTGAGAAAAATGTCCCCGTTCAGGGGAAGTTTCATGATCCGTATTGAGAGGATCAATTGGAACACCGCGTAAAAGGACTGTGAGATCAGACTGGCCCATGCGGCGCCCAGTGCCTCATACCTGGGGATCAGGAGCAGGTTCAGTGTAATGTTGATCACTACCGTGGAAGCGGCCAGGATATTGAGCTGTTTGAGGTTGTTGTTGGCTGTGAGCAGTGTCCCGTATATATAGCTGGTTGAAACAAAGAGAAAACCGGTGATCAGTATGCCAAATATCCTGTAACTGTTTGAGTCGTGTGACAGGTAGAGCAGGTCAATGATCTCACGTTTATAAAAGTTCCCGGAAATGGTCAGAGTGAGTCCGGCCACCAGGAGCAAAGGCAGAGCGATCCGGATCAGCTCATTCACCTCCTGTCTGAGCCTGATCATCCGGGAGAACATGGGCAGCAGCAGCATGGCAAACAAAAACGAGAACTGGGATGCGGCATCAAATATCCGGAATGACTGGGCATATATGCCAGCCTGTTCCTTACCGTTTTCCAGTAACCGTTCCATCATTACAGAATCTATCCGGCTAAACAGGGACATCAACAGGATCAGCAGGGCAAAGGGATAGCTTTTCCGCAGCATATGTAATGAGCGGGAAATACTGATATGCCTGATCAGGGCTCCCGCCCTGTACCTGACAATAACGGCTGTTGTGATCAGTGTCAGCCCGTAAGAAACGGTTTGCGCGTAGACAAACCATTCTATCCGGAAAGGCTCACTGGTGATATTTCCCCACAGCAGCACCCCGGTAAAAAGGATCATCAGTGTGCGATCCATCACCGAAAGCAGGCTGTCGGTCCGGAAATAATGCAATCCGCTGATGTTGCTCCTGAAGTAGAGGATAAATGAAGCCAGAAACTGGTTCAGTACCAGGACCCGGAGCATACTGAATTGTTCATGAGAATATCCGATGAGCCTGCCTGTACCCATGACCACTCCTGCATAGATCAGGAACAGCAGCAGTTTCAGCGGAATAATGGCCGAAAGGTGGTCATGTATCAGGTCATGATCCCTGGCGATGGCCCGGTTATTGAAATTATTGATGCCCAGGTCAAGCAGAATATTCAATATAAAGGAGAAATTGAGCAGGGAAAAGTAAAACCCGTACATCTCTTCGCCTACCGCATTCTGAACGCCAACTTCTATCCCGAAAAACCAGAATGGTTTTATCAACAGATTCAAAATGATCAGGAGCGTCAGGTTGGTGATGAACCGTTTTTTCAAACCAGGGAGGTTAAAATTATTTTTTAAATCGGTACAAATGTAATAAGTTCGCCCAAGAAATTTCAAAGATCGCTGTGAACCAGGAGATAAAAAAGCAGACGATTGTTGTGAATACGCGCCTGTTAATGCCGGGGAAACTGGATGGTATTGGCTGGTTTACATATGAAACGCTGCAAAGAATTACCCGGGCCCACCCCGGGGTTCATTTCATTTTCCTTTTTGACAGGAAGTACAGCAATGAGGTTATTTTTGGGGACAATATCACCCCGGTGGTCCTTCGTCCGGCCACCCGGCATCCGCTGTTATGGTATTTCTGGTTTGAGTGCCGGGTAAGGTATTACTTAAGAAGGACCAGGCCTGATCTTTACCTCACCACGGACGGTTATTTATCCCTGCATGCCAGGACCCCCTCCGTAGCAGTGATCCATGATATAAATTTCGAGCACAGGCCCGGTGACCTTCCATTTGTAACACGAAAGTACTACCGCTATTTTTTTCCACGCTTTGCCCGGGCGGCCAGCAGGATCGTAACTGTATCAGAGTATTCGCGAAGGGATATTATCAACCAGTATGATGTGCCGGAGGAGAAGGTGGACCTGGCATACAACGGGGCCAATGACCATTACCATCCCCTTTCGGAGGAAAAAGCTGTCGAAGTGAGAAACCAGGTAACGGGCGGATCTCCCTATTTTGTTTTTGTGGGGAGCCTTCACCCCAGGAAAAACATCACCAATCTGCTTCGGGCCTTTCAGTTGTTTAAAGATGAGAACAAGGGAAATTACAAATTGGTGTTGGTGGGTGAGAAGTTTTTCCTGACCAGGTCCATGGAAGAGCAATTGGAAAAGATGCGGAACAAAAAGGATGTAATTTTCACCGGCCGGTTAACCCCGGGCCAGCTTAATGATGTGCTGGGAGCTGCCTTTGCCATGACATTTGTCCCCTATTTTGAAGGTTTTGGCATTCCCATTGTTGAGGCCATGAAATGTGATATTCCGGTGATTGCCTCCAGGGTGACCAGTCTCCCTGAAATTGCAGGGGACTCGGCCATTTATGCCTTGCCGGATAGTCCGGCCAGCATCAGGGATGGCATGATCCGGCTGGTACGTGAAAAAGGACTGAGGCAGCAGCTGATTGAAAAAGGCAGGCTCCGCAGGGAGCAGTTCAGCTGGGATCACACTGCTGAAAAATTATGGGACTCGGTCCGGACGGTCCTCGACGCTCATGCTTAAGTCATTTTACAGGGAAGGTGTGGTGGAAGCTGGATGTGATGAGGCCGGCAGGGGATCTCTTGCAGGCCCGGTATTTGCAGCTGCAGTGATACTGCCCCGGAAGTTTCGAAACAAATGGTTGAATGACAGTAAAAAACTGACTGCAAAAAGGAGGGATCAGCTCCGGACAGTGATTGAGCAGGAAGCGCTGGCTTTTGGAGTGGGGTGGGTACCGGAAAAGGAGATCGACAACATCAATATCCTGAATGCTTCCATACTGGCCATGCACCGGGCCATTGATCATCTGCAAACGTTGCCGGAATATTTGATCATAGATGGCAACCGGTTCAAACCCTATAACACGATTGCTCACGCCTGTATTGTGAAGGGGGATGCAATCTATGCATCCATTGCCGCGGCCTCCATCCTGGCCAAAACACACCGTGACGAATACATGAAAAAGCTCCACGAGGCATATCCGCACTATGGCTGGGACAGGAATATGGGTTATCCTACCAGGGCACACAGGGAAGCTTTGATGAAATACGGGCCCACTCCCCATCACCGCAGATCGTTCCGGTTGCTGGACGAACAGTTGCGGCTGGGCTTTTATTAAACATGTTTTTATGGAGGTTAAAAGCTTGATCTATATGGTGGGTTCATGAAGAAATTTGCAATATTTGCAGATTGATTTCAGCAAACAGATCGAAAATTAAAATATACATCATGAGGAAAATATTTCTTTTTTTAACGGGAATCGTGTTCCTGTTCCAGGTCAGGTTGCATGCCGATGAAGGGATGTGGTTGCTGAGCCTGATCAGCCAGGTAAATATGGATGAGATGTCCGAGATGGGGTTGCAGCTTACTGCCGAACAGATCTACAGTGTCAATCATGCCAGTCTGAAGGATGCGGTGGGTGCGCTGGATCATGGTTCCTGTACCGCTGAACTGGTCTCTCCCGACGGGTTGTTGCTGACCAACCACCACTGTGGCTATGCCGAGATCCAGAACCACAGTTCACTGGAACATGATTATCTGAAGAATGGGTTCTGGGCCATGACCCGGGATGAAGAGTTGCCCAATGAAGGAAAGAGCATTACTTTTCTGGTGCGGATGGAAGAGGTAACCGACCGTATTGCCCCCGAGCTGAATGAACAGATGACAGCGGATGAACGCGCCTCAAAGATCCGGTCACTGTCGCAGACCATCACAGCAGGAGCCACTGAAGACACACATTATAAGGCCAGGGTAAGGAGCATGTTTAACGGAAACCGTTTTTTCCTGTTTGTAACGGAGACATACCGTGATGTGCGTCTGGTGGGGGCGCCACCCGAATCCATCGGGAAATTTGGCCACGATACCGATAACTGGATGTGGCCGCGCCATACGGGCGATTTTTCTATGTTCAGGGTCTATACGGGACCGGATGGCAAACCGGCCGACTACAGCCCGGAGAATATCCCGCTGAAACCGAAGCACTATCTGCCAGTGTCCCTGAAAGGGTACAAAAAAGGTGATTTTACCATGGTGATGGGATTTCCGGGAAGAACGGACCGGTACATGACCTCCTGGGAGGTGGAAGAGCTTCTTGAGATTGAACACCCCAACAGGATTCTTATCCGGGGAATCAAGCAGGAGCTTCAGCTGGAGGATATGCAGGCAGATGAAAAAGTCAGGATACAATATGCTTCCAAATACGCCCGTTCTTCCAACTACTGGAAGTATTCCATTGGCCAGAGTCAGGGTTTAAAAAGGCTGAATGTAATTGAGAAAAAACAGCAGGAGGAGGAGGCTTTTACCGCATGGGTCAATGAGGATCCCGTGCGACAGGAGCACTATGGCCATGCGCTGCAGGATATAGCAGAGGCGGTACAGGGCAGGAAAGATTTAAAGAATGCATCCCAGTATCTGATGGAAGCTGCCTTATTTGGCATGGAGTCTGTTATGTTCAGCACCAGCCTGAGGGAACTGGAAATGGCACTCTCCGATCCCGAACCTGATAAGGAGCAGATCGATGCGATAGCACAGGCGCTGAAAGCGAGCTCAGCAGACTTTTATAAAGACTACAACCCGCCCACGGACAGGAAAGTGATGACTGCCATGGTCAGCCTGCTGCTGGATGAGCTGGATGATGCGTACCTGCCGGCCAATATTGTGGAAGTAAGGAGCAAATACAAAGGAGATGCTGCCAGATATGTGGACAAATATTTCAAAAAGTCCATATTAACCGACCAGGCCAGGTTCTATTCATTTTTAGATAATCCTTCCCTGAAAGTGTTGAAAAAAGATCCGGGCTACCGGGCAGGGAGGCTTGCTTTCCAGAAGTATTATGAGATTAATGGAAAGCTATCCGCCTTTAATGCCCAGTACGACAGGGGCAGCAGGCTCTATCTGAAAGGATTGATGGAGATGTACCCGGAGCGGGACTTCTATTCTGATGCCAATTCCACCATGCGGATGACCTATGGGACCGTAGGTGACTATTACCCGAGAGATGCTGTAAAGTATGATTACTATACGACCCTGAAAGGTGTTATGGAGAAGGAAGATCCTTCCAATTACGAGTTTATCGTTTCGGAGCGGTTGAAAGAATTGTATAAAACCAGGGATTACGGGCCATACGGTGTTGATGGCCGGTTGAATGTATGTTTCACAACAAACAACGATATTACAGGAGGGAACTCCGGCAGCCCGGTTATGAATGCCCGCGGGGAACTGATCGGGATTGCTTTTGATGGCAACTGGGAGGCCATGAGCGGTGATGTGGCATTTGAACCCGAATTGCAAAAATGTATCTGTGTTGATATCCGGTACGTGTTGTTTGTGATT
>JANTFK010000020.1 GCA_024763595.1 Bacteroidales bacterium
GGGAGAACCAAATATGATGATCACCAATACCGTAAAATGATCACCGGCTACCTGGATGGTCATGAGGCGATATTGCCCCTGTTGCATTATTTTCCCATGGATCCCGCAGATAGGGATGCCTATCCGCAGCTTTCCCGGAAACTGGAGGAGATGACCCTGTCCAGGCAAATGCAGCCCAATTATATTTTTTACCTGGCCACTCCTCCATCCCTATACAGGACCATTCCGCATTTTCTTTCCAAGGAGGGCCTGACCGGGGCAGGAGCGGATTCCTGGAAAAGGGTGATTATTGAGAAACCCTTCGGAACAGACTATGCATCGGCATGTGAACTGAATGCACTGCTGCTGAACTATTTGAAGGAGGAGCAGATCTACAGGATCGATCACTACCTGGGGAAGGAGACTGTGCAAAATTTACTGGTAACCAGGTTTTCCAACGGGATCTTTGAACCCCTCTGGAACAGGAATTTCGTCCACTATGTGGAGATTACTGCCGCTGAAAGCCTGGGAGTGGGAACCAGGGGAGGATATTATGACCATTCCGGGGCGTTACGGGATATGCTGCAAAATCACCTGCTGCAGTTGGTGGGCCTGGTGGCCATGGAGCCGCCAACCGTGATCAATTCAACAGCTATCAGGAACGAGGTGCTGAAGGTATTTCAGTCCCTGCGGCCCATAACCGGGGATGCTATCCGGGATCAGGTGATCAGGGGACAATACCTGGATTCGCAGGTCAGGGGTGAGGCAATGATCGGATACCGGGCCGAGGATGGTGTCCCCGGGGATAGCCGTACAGAGACATATGTGGCCATGAAACTCTTCATCGATAACTGGCGGTGGGGCGGTGTACCTTTTTATATCAGGACGGGCAAACGTTTGCCCACCCGGGTAACCGAGATTGTGGTCCATTTCAAACCTTCTCCCCACATCCTGTTTTGTAACCCCATGGGTGATGACAGAGGTGGAAATCAATTGGTTATCAGGATACAGCCCAATGAAGGGATCCTGTTGAAGTTTGGCATGAAAGTACAGGGGGCCGGCTTTAAGGTGCAGGACGTGAACATGGATTTTCATTACAAAGACCTGATGGACAGCTATATTCCCGATGCGTATCAAAGGCTTTTGCTGGATTGCATGCAGGGAGACAGTACACTCTATGCACGTGGCGATACACTGGAGGAGGCATGGCGCTTTGTAGACCCCATACTGCTTGCATGGAAAGATGACCATGCTATTCCACTGCACGGCTATCCAGGCGGTACCTGGGGCCCTGAGATAGCCGACCAGCTGATTGAAGGTGAGGACCTGACCTGGCGCTATCCCTGTAAGAATCTGATAAATGACGGTATTTATTGTGAATTGTAATGGAAAGACGAAGACACTATATATTTCCTGATGCAGCCTCTCTGGCTGGAGCCTTTGCCTGTGAGTTTACCACATTTCTCAGGGAATCAGCAGAACTGGAAAGGCTGGTCCATGTGGCACTTTCAGGAGGATCAACCCCGTTGGCCATATTTGAACAGCTTGTACGGGACACCCGGCCGGAACAATGGTCGCACATACATCTTTACTGGGGAGACGAACGGTGTGTTCCGCCTGAAGATAAGGATAGTAACTACGGAAATGCCCTGAAGACCCTTATCAAACCCCTGGGACTGGATACTTCCCGGGTGCACCGGATCAGGGGAGAAGCTGAACCTGTGGCAGAGGCAGAACGGTACAGCAGTGAATTGTTGGAATGTTTGCCCGTTGAAAACGGTGTGCCTGTTTTTGACTGGATATGGCTGGGGCTGGGTGAGGATGGTCATACGGCTTCTATATTTCCACATGAGATTGAGTTTTGGAACGCTGAAGAGAACTGTGTGGTAGCCACTCATCCCATATCCGGACAGCAACGGATCAGCCTGTCGGGAAACGTGATCAATGCCGCACGCCGTGTTGCTTTTCTTGTGTCGGGGAAAAGAAAGTCCAGGGTGGTCAATGAGATTGTGATGAAAGAGGGAAATTACCTGGAATACCCTGCCTTTTATGTTAGACCTGATTCAGGTAACCTGGAATGGTATCTGGATATAGAAGCAACAAGCTGGCTTTGAGATGAGTGTGGATCTGTCCATCGAATATGCCCGGAAACTCGACCGGGAAGATCCATTGAAGGATTACAGGAAACAATTTGTTATCAGTGACCCGTCATTGATCTATCTGGATGGTAACTCGCTGGGACGGCTACCGTTGAAGACGGTTGAGTATGCCGGTATGGCAATCCGGGACCAGTGGGGCGACCGCCTTATCAGAAGCTGGAATGAAGGCTGGTACCATCAGTCTTCGCGCCTGGGGAGAAAGATTGCCCAGATCATTGGGGCCCATCCGGAAGAGGTGATCGTATCAGATTCCACCTCTATAAACCTGTACAAACTGGGTTACGGAGCCCTGAAGATGATGAAGGGCAGAAGCGAGATTGTATCGGATGACATGAATTTTCCTTCGGATCTCTATATCCTCCAGGGACTGGTCAGGCAGTTTAACGGAAAACATACGCTCAGGTTGTTGAAATCACAGGATGGTATATCTTCCGATATGACTGAACTGGTACGCATGCTGGGAAAGCGCACCGCGCTGGTTACGCTTTCTCATGTGGCTTTCAAAAGTGCATATATGTACGATATGGAGAAGGTGACGGAACTGGCTCATATGCATGGTGCATTGATGTTCTGGGATTTGAGCCACTCGGTGGGGGCTGTCCCGGTCAGCCTGAAACGTGCCGATGCAGATTTGGCGGTTGGGTGTACCTATAAATATCTGAATGGAGGTCCCGGTGCATCAGCATTCCTGTATGTAAAGCGTGATCTTCAGGAGAAACTGGAGAATCCCATTCAGGGATGGTTCGGAGATAAGAACCCATTCGAGTTTAAGCTGCACTACAGGGATCCGGGCACCATCCGGAAATTTCAGACCGGTTCTCCTCCGGTACTTTCAGTATCGGGTATGGAACCTGCCATTGATATGCTCCTGGAGGTGGGTATCGGTGCAGTCAGGCAAAAGAGTGTGGCCCAGGGTGAGTACCTGATATCATTGGCCCGTGAATGGTTGTTCAAACATGGGTTCAGGCTGGGTTCACCCATGTTTGCGGAGAGACGCGGATCCCACATCTCCCTGAAGCATGCCGAAGCCTACCGTATCTGCAGGGCCCTGAATGATCCGCAGGTGGGGAACCATGTGGTTATACCTGATTTCCGTGAACCCAACAACATCCGTCTGGGTATCACCCCGCTCTATACAACATATACAGAGATTTACAGATCCATTAAACAACTGCGTTACATCATGGAAAACAGGATCTATGAACACTACCCGACGAGCAGGGATATGGTAACCTGAAAAACAATATATGATGCATGCTAAGATCATTGTACTGGGTGCCGGCCTGGTAGGAAAAGCCATCGCCATTGACCTGATGCGGAGCGGATACCAGGTTACTGCCGTTGACCTGAATGAGCAGGTTCTCCAGGAGCTGGATCACAAGTTTGCCATCCCCGGCATCAGATCAGATTTTACAGGGGATCACCTGCTGGACCTGGTCAGGGATTTCGATCTGGTGATCGGGGCTGCGCCTGGACAGCATGGCTTTGGAATGATGGAACGGGTTATCAGGGCCGGGAAGCATATGGTGGATATCTCTTTTTGTCCGGAGGATTATATGAAACTCGCGCCCCTGGCCCGTGAAAAGGGCGTGACAGTTGTTGCGGATATGGGAATAGCTCCCGGGATGTGCAATGCCATTCTGGGTTATCATGCAAAGCGGATGCAGGTTGATTCGTACCGTTGCCTCGTGGGAGGGCTGCCCGTTTCACGCCAGTGGCCACTGGAATATAAAAGTTCCTGGTCGCCCATGGATTGTATTGAAGAGTATACCAGGCCTGCCAGGTTCCGGAAGCAGGGCAAGGATGTTGTTAAACCCGCCCTGTCGGACCCTGAACCTGTGGAGTTCGACGGGATCGGGGTGTTGGAAGCGTGGAATTCGGACGGGTTACGCTCCCTGTTAACCTCTTTCCCGGAGATTCCGGATATGGTGGAGAAAACCCTTCGTTACACGGGAACCGCGAAATACCTCAGGGTACTGCGCGAACTGGGATATTTCTCTACCGATGAGGTAGAGGTTAACGGGAAGCTTATCCGGCCGGTGGATCTGACCGCAGCTCTTCTGGTTCCCATTTTTAAACTGGAAAAGGGTGAGATGGAGTTTACAGTGATGCGGGTTGAGATCCAGGGCCGGGAGGGCGGAAAGGAGATACAATATGTATATGATCTGTATGATGAATATCATGCAGACACGGATACGCTCTCCATGGCAAGGACCACAGGATACACCTGCACCGGCATTGCCGGAATGATCCTCAATGGCATGCTTTCAATACCGGGTGTAATACCGCCTGAGAGGGTAGCTATGAAGGAGGAAAACTTTCGTTATCTCCTTGAGCATTTGAAAGCGAGGGGTGTAAACTACTTTATTTCTTGAGCAGATCACGAATTTCGGACAGCAATACTTCTTCGTTGCTTGGAGCTGGAGGAGCTGCTGGAGCCTCTTCCTTCTTCTTCTCCATGCTCTCTTTCATCTTGTTATAACCCTTTACAACCATGAAGATGGCAAATGCAACAATAACAAAAGTAATAATTGTATTGATGAAGAGGCCGTATCGAATAGCAACTTCAGCTACCGCATCGCCAGCACCTTCAATTGATTCTGCCACAGCTGGTGTGAGAATTAATTTTAACTCGGCAAAATCCACACCACCCAGGAGCATTCCAACCGGCGGCATGATAATATCATTCACCAATGATTTAATAATTGCACCGAAATAGACGGCCATAATAAGACCTACCGCCATTTCCATGACATTTCCTTTACTAATGAATTTTTTGAATTCTTTCATGCTTTACGTTTTTATTATACATCTAAAGCCACCGTCTTTGATGGTGTTCATGTACATATTACAATGTATGATAAACATATTACCTTTTCTTTTGTTCTAACAAGCGGGCAGAACAGGAGACGTTATGGGTCTATTTAGATTTATTCTAAATCAGGGCGAAGTGTCATCCACCATGCAACCAATAGGAAGTTCAACCGTACTCATCAAGAAACCATAATTTCACCATGGCTACCTTGAATGAAATCACAGGTGTACTGGGTCGTTCCCGCTCTGCCCACCTGCTTCGAAGGGCAACATTTGGGCCCACCATTGCTGAGATTGATCAGTTTGCCGGCCTTACAGCTTCCCAGGCACTGGAGCTGCTGCTGGACGACACAGCCGGGGATCCGCTTCCACCCGCTGATACGATCACCGGAGAGACCTGGGTAGATCCCACCGGAGTTACTGGTCCGCCAAAAGCAGGGTCCGGGAACAGTGAACAGGATGCTCTCTTCCGCTATTTCCAGTCGTGGCATATGGATGTGATGCGACTGGCGCCCTTAACGCTGAAAGAACGGATTACATGGTTTTTCCATACCCACATTCCTGCCCGCTGGACGGAGATCCTTTCCAGTGAGGCAATCTATTACCAGAACCGTCTCTACAGGTTTTATGCCTACGGTAGTTTCAAAACACTCTTTAAGAAGATCTGTGTTGACAATGCCATGCTACGTTACCTGGACGGTTATTCCAACAAAAAAAACGCTCCCAATGAAAACTTTGCCAGGGAGATGTTTGAATTATACGGGATCGGGAAGGGTCCCCAGGTGGAGGAGGGCGATTATACCAATTATACAGAGGATGATATCAAGGCAGCTACCAGGGTCCTTACCGGCTGGGTGATGGATGATTCTTTCAGTTACCTGGATCCGGTTACCGGCATCCCTGCTGGAAAGATGGAATCGCAACTAAAGGGAGATCCTGCAGTGGAAGTCACCATAGAACATGATTCCGGACAGAAGGTCTTTAGTTCCAGATTCCAGGGAAAGGTCATAGAACCATCCGAACTGCAGGACGGTGCGGCCACCGTAGAAGCTGCTTACGGGGAGCTGGATAAGATGATCGACATGATGTTTGCACAACCGGAAACGGGAAGGTTCGTTGCCCGGAAGCTATATCGTTTTTTTGTATACCACTTCATATCCCCGGAGGTTGAAACCGGGATCATTGAACCGCTGGCACAGGTACTCAGGGATAATGAGTTCAGCATTATTGAAGCGCTGAAGGTACTGCTGAAGAGTGAACACTTCTACGATGCAGATGATACTGAACAGGAGAACAATAACATGGGGGCTCTTATCAAATCCCCCGTGGATCTGTTTACCGGATTTTTCAGGATGTTTGCCATCCAGTTCCCGGATCGCGGTACAGACTCAGGGGCGTTTTACAACGATATGGGCTATGTGGTTTCCAGGCTGACAGACCAGGGTCTCAATTTTTATGAACCCTTTGAAGTGGCCGGATACCCTGCATATCACCAGATACCCGGATATAACCGTAACTGGATCACCACCTATGCCCTGGCACACAGGTACCGGGTTGGTGGTATCCTGATGAAAACCATGGATGGGGAGAGCGATCGCTCATTCTGGCTGGATATCGTGGATTGGGTGGAGAACTCAGGAAATCTTTCTGATCCATCCGATGCAGCTGAACTGATGGACCTGTTGGTGGATAACCTCTATGCAGTGAAACTTACTCAGGAACGATATGACTATTTCCTCTATACGGTTTTCCTGGATTATTCCGGAACGGACCTGGCTTATGCCAGAGGTCAGTGGACAATCGAGTGGAATGCATACAAAAGTTCCGCCGACGACACAATCGTGCGCGGATTGCTGGAAAAATTGCTTTCATCAATGATTGAAACACCTGAATTTCAACTTTACTAGTAGCCATGAAAAGAAGAAGATTTATAAGGCAAATGGCCTGTAGCAGTGCGGCAGGGATTACCCTGGGTGGAGTCCCATTGAATATGCTGGCCGGAACTGGCGGATTGGGGCAACTCGCAGCCGGGAGTGTCAATGATAAGGTGTTGGTATTTATTCAGTTACATGGGGGAAATGATGGTCTTAATACCCTGATCCCCATCTCCCAGTATGATGATTATTATAATCACCGGCCCAATATCGCCATCAAGCATACCGGGACACGCAAGTACCTTGAAGTGGATACTACGGTGGACGAAAATGCCAGAGTGGGATTGCATCCGGATATGGGAGCATTCAAGCAGATGTATGAACAGGACAAGGTGGCCATTATTCAAAATGTGGGGTATCCTCATATGAACCTTTCTCATTTCAGAGGCAGGGATGTTGTCTTTATGGGGAGTGATGAGTCGGGTAATGATGATTATCACTCGGGCTGGATGGGGCGCTACCTGAACAATATCTATCCGGGTTATCCGGATAGTTATCCAAATGAAACTATGCAGGATCCCATTGGAATCGAATTGAGCGGTACCCTTTCCCTGGCTTTTCACCGGGAGTATGGTATTCCCATAGGACTCAATATCGGGAGCCCGGATCAGTTCTATCAGCTGATTTCCGGTGTGGGTGTGAATCCCCCAATAACTTATCCGGAAAGCCATGCAGGGGATGAACTGCGCTATATCAAGGAATTTGAACTGAAATCGAACCAGTATGCAGGCCGGCTGAAAGATGTTTACGATACAGGCAGTAATTCGGGTGTGGAATACCCTGAAGTGTATCCCTATGCCTCACCCATAAGGGCCAATAACCTCTCCAGCCAGCTGAAGCTGATAGCACGATTGCTGAAAGGAGGGGTAAAGACCAAGATATTCCTCTGCCGGATTGGTGGATTTGATACCCATGGAGAGCAGGTGGAGGAACATGATTCCAGTCTGGGTGTTCATGCTGCATTACTCCATAACCTCTCCGGCGCTGTGAAAGCATTTTATGATGATTTGCAGCAGCTGGGGATCGACAACCGGGTTCTCGCTGTCACTTTTACCGAGTTTGGCCGCAGGGTCAAATCCAATGACAGCTATGGGACCGATCATGGAACGGCTACCCCGGTGTTTGTATTTGGGACACAGCTGAACAGTGGAATTTACGGTGTGAACCCGAGTCTGAAACCGGAGGACCTGAATCATTACAATCTGGTATATAACATCGACTACAGACAAATCTATACTTCTATTATTCAGGATTGGTTTGAAGGAGATGATCAGGCGCTCATTCAGACCGGTTTCAGCGACTGGGTGGATAATAAGTTACATATAGTGGCTACCACCGGGACACCCTCCTATACACCGGGAAAAAATCCTGCTTCCCTGTACCTTTTTCCCAATCCGGTGCAGGATCAATTACATATCCGGTACAACCTGGCGCTCAGGGGAGCAGTCAACCTGCATGTGATAGACTCATCGGGCCGCAAGGTAAAATCGGTTCGGAAAGAGGGCCGGTTTGGACCCAATGCTTTGAGCATAGAAGTTTCTGATCTGAAAGAAGGCCTCTATTATCTGCAGATGATCCAACGTGGAGAGCAGATCAGCTCCAGGTTCCTTAAATTGTAACCGGGGTTACTCCTCTTCAGGTATAAAAGCATCTGCAGGTATCTTTAGCAGCAGGGGCCGCTGATATTTTCCCAGGATATGGATACCTGCCAGGATGGCAATGCCATTATCTTCAGTCTGGATGAAATCCCTGACCTGTATTCGCTGGTCAAAATTTCTGAAGAGGGTGTGGGTCAGACTGTCAGATTCCATGGCATACTGATAGATTACGATGGAATTATCGTTGGTCTGGGATACAAAGAGTGCATACTCATCCGCTTCAGTGGTGAGGTATCCTGCGATGACCCCTGCCTTATAGGTTAGTTCGTACAGTGATTCTCCAGGCAAATCCTTGATATTACCACTGGAATTCACATCGATCTCAGCTTCAGGCATGATATAATTATTTCCTTCATAGTAACTGGTCAGTCCAAACAATGATCCGGTTTTCTGGATCACCGAGCTGATACCCTCTTCAATCTGAAAAGAGTAGATGTCACCGGTGGCACTCAGGGAGGAGGCATCCATAAATACGGTCCGGAGGGTATAATTATAAAAGCAATTCACAAAATATCCGCTTCCCGATGTATTGCTGTATTCTCCTATAAAGAAGGGATAATCCTGTCCCGTTTTATTCAGGTGGCGTTGTACCAAATATTCCAGGTCGGTATTCACCGGTAATTTGTTGCTGCGCTGGAGCGTGAAGCTGCTGTTGTATTTAGAGATCCAGGAAGAGCGGGTTACAAAGTCATATCCGAGAAGCACCAGGTTCTCCTGTTCATCGGTAAAGGCATAGAGTGGCATGGTCATATCCAGTGCATGGGCCTCTGTTTCATTCCCGCTGGCCGGATCGATCATCACCACGAAGGCCTCGAACTGCTGATTCATGGCCACAAAACCGATCGCATTACCCTGCCGGATCAGCCTGGAAGCAGGGGCCAGCCATTCATAGTCCATGGTCCAAACTACCTCTCCGGAGGCATTGGTTCGCACCAGGTGAGCAGTTGGATACTCGATCTCCGCCTGCTCATCCTTCACTGCTGAGATGAATATGTAACCTCCTGCGGATATTTTCACAACACTTTCGGGATAAAAGGAGAGCTTCTCCTCAGGGTGATTATAGATCTTCAGGAATCCATCCTCGGGTTTAATTTCTTTCTGATTGATCTCACATGCAGAAAACAGTGAAATAAAAGTGATCATGGTTACAATATGTGGTATAAACCTGTTCATGGGGTCAATAAAAGCACTCCACATTGCTGAAATGTTTCTGTTTTTGTAAAGAGAAGAGAATGGAAACACTCACCTGCAGGTTATTAAGCAGGATATCATCCTGGGCAAATGTATTGCCGCTGCCAGTTTCAAAACGGTCAGCTTTACTGGCTATATTATGAAGCCCTGCCAGATATCCTGCATTCAGGTCCAGGATCACATACCTCAGGTCAATGTAGGTTCCTGTTATGATACCTGCTGTAAATTTCGGTCTGATAAAGGTCTGGTTGGAGGCATCATGTGAGCCCAGCAGGTGACTGTAGGCGGTGGTGATCCCGGCGTAGGGGCGGAATCGCTGCAGGTCCACATGATATCTTATTTCCACCGGCACAGAGATATATCGCAACAGGTAGGGAGTTTCCTGCCGTACGGTTTCGCTGGTAAAAATAACTTCATTGAGCTTGCTGAACCGGTAAGTGTATGTCCCAGGTTTTAGCGCGACAATAATATAGTTATTATACCATGCTACCTGTACAAAATACTGGTTCCCAATATTCTGTAACATCGGGGTATAGCTGTTCTCATATGTTACTCCGGTAAGATCCTCGAAGACATTGTAGGGTTCCAGGTCGATAATATGGGTCCCGTTAGCCCCTGCTCCGAAACCAATGCGCAGGTGGTCCAGGAAGCTGCCTTTTTGGGCGTACAGCCCCTGTATTTGCAGCAGGATACCGGCAATAATCATGATGGTTCTCCATTTCTTCACAGTTACAAAACGGTTTTTGAACAAAATGGTTGCACCTTATATTTAAGAAAATCATTTACAAGAATAAAAAAAGCTATCTTAGAAGTACGGGGATACGCATGAAGAAACAGATTGAACAGATCGTTACGGATGAGCTGGCCGGGAATTCAGTTTCACGGAAAGCGGAGTGGTGGAACAACTACCTGAAGGATAAAATCTCCTTCATGGGGCTTGGGATACCTGAGATCCGGAAGGTGCTGCTGAGCCTGAACAGGACAAATGCCCTGGAAGAGCTACCCATGAATCAGCAGGTTAGTCTGGTAAAGGGACTGATGAAAGGACATTTTGCCGAACAGAAGCTGGCGGCCGTACTTTACATGCAGCTCTTCTGGCTGGGGAAACAACGCCCCTCTTTCCTGTTGAACCTGATCGCTGACTGGTTCGATGAACAATATATTTTTGACTGGAATACAACAGACTGGCTCTCTGTAAAGATCCTTGCGCCCCTGGTGGATTCGGGAGAAAAAAGGGTGATCTGGACATTGAAAAAATGGAACAGGGATCCCTATCTGTGGAAGGCCCGGGCATCGCTGGTCCCCTTTGCACAGGTTGCCGCCATCACCGGTTATACCAGGGAGATTGAGCATTTTTCCGATATCCTGATTCGAAGAAAAGAGCGGTTTGCCAAGACAGCAGTGGGATGGGTGCTGCGCGAGTATTCAAAAGTGGATGAGGAGTTTGTTCTGGATTTTTTAAGCCGGCATGTGAAGTATACAACGGCTGAGGTAAAGCGAAATGCACTGAAATATTACCGTCTGCGCACCAGGGAAAACAGCCCATGATACCAGCCTCCATTAATAGATGTCTTACCTGATAAAGTTATCCTTCATGAATACTATTAAACGCTTATGTGTATGGGGATTAATGACGGTGATCTTCTCCTGTGACCATTCCCCGGACCCGGCAGGCACTTTTGTGTTGCTGCCCGGACCACAGCAATTTGACATCACCGGGACCAGTTCCATCAGAAGTGACGACCTGACAGGTTATTATGCTCCTGAAGGGACAGATCTGCCTGCCGGACTGGTGAAACTGGCTCATCTGAAGCGGGTGCGGAGAAAATCTGAGGCGCCGGTCTCTTTCTCCATTAATGAAGCGATGGATCTGAAAAATGAAGGATACGTACTGGATATAGAGCGGGAGCAGGTTATTATCACCGGGAAGGACCGGGCCGGCCTGCTGTACGGGTTTAAAACACTGGAACAGCTTTTTGCAGATGCAGAAGAACAGGATGTGCCGTTGCCGATGTGCCATATAAAAGATTATCCGTTGCTGAAATACAGGGCCATTCACCTGGATATGAAACATCATATGGAGAAGCGGGAGTATTACTACCGGTTGATGGATAAGCTGGCGGCATATAAAATAAATGCCATCATCGCGGAGGTGGAGGATAAGCTGGGGTACAGGCGACAGCCACTTGTGGGCTCTGCGGATGCCCTGAGCATAGCGGAGTGGAAGAAGCTGAGCGATTATGCCCTGGAGCGCAACATTGAAATCAGCCCGCTTGTGCAGGGACTGGGTCATGCATCCTTTATCCTGAAACATGAAGCATATAAACCCCTGCGCGATGATCCGGAGAGTGACTGGGCATTTAATCCACTTGACCCGGGGACTTACAGGGTCCAGTTCGATCTTTACCTGGATGCCATGGAAGCGATGCCTCACGGGAAATATTTGCATGTGGGTGGTGACGAGGTACATACTACGGGGCGGGGCAGCGGGAAATCGGAGCTTGAATTGCAACTGGCCTGGTTAAATCAGGTCTGCACTTTTACAGAAGAGCATGGCCGCATCCCGGTCTTCTGGGATGATATGCCCATTAAATTTGCAGGTCTGTACGCTCCCATGTTTGATCCCACCGTAACACGGGAGGAGGTGGAAAAGCTGTGGCAGGAGAAGGAATACAAACTACTGGAGTCCCTCGATCAGTTTCCAAAGAATTGTGTCTACATGCGATGGAACTACAGTGCGCCCCGGTCAGCCGGGAACATCAAAGCCATGGAGTGGTTCACCGGGCACGGGTTCCAGGTAATGGGAGCCACAGCAGGGCAGACAAGGTGGATCCTGATGCCCCGGAATGAGAGTAATATGGAGAATATCCGCTCTTTTGCAGTTTCCTCCATTGAGAAGGGCCTTGATGGACTGTTGCTTACGCTGTGGGATGATGATTCACCCCATTTTGAGCTATATATGCGGGGTATTATTGCGTTTGCCGAATATAGCTGGTCAGGCGATAGGAGAAGCAGGGCTGAGATTAAATCGGCATACCGGCACCGGGAGTATGCCCATGCACTCTCAGATAGTGCATATGGCTTTGTGGATCAGCTGGAACCGGCTGTGGGCTGGTGGAACGGGGCCCTGCTGCAATCGGGCCGGCGCAATGAATTACGCAGTATGGTCCATCCGGAAGAGGCCGTTATTGCACTACCTTTTTCCGGTGAGAAAGGGAACTGGTCAGTAACCTACGCTGCGCGGCTGGAGCGTGCGGCCGCTATCCAGCAGCTTTGTGATGAGACTGCTGCTACCATAGCTGCCATGAAATCCGAAACCCGGCGAAATATTTACCGGCTGGAGGTATATGAGCAGGTCAATGCCCTTGTCCGCTTTACTGCACATGCACTGCTGACTTTACAAACCTATGATCTGGCTCAAAGCCGGGAGGAGATGGATGAAGCGCTTCAGCGCGTCAGAAAATTACCGGGGGAGTTTGCCGGGCTGCGGGCACAACTGGAACAGGTGTATGGAAAAACCAGGGTGCTGGACAAGCCCGCAGGATATTTGCTTGACCAGGACCATCACCACCATCTGGCCAACCAGACCATTCCGTTTGACTGGCTCTTTACATCAGAGCTGTTTTTCCTGGAGAAGCTCAGGGCCGGACTTGGAGAATAAGAGCGTCCAGTGGGCCGATATCTACACGGGTAACGGCCATGCCATCTATTACATGCAGTTCCAGTGTACGTCGCTCCACCGTACGGGTACCCGGCCGGTTGCCCGGAGCTTCTTTCTGGCTGCGGTTACCCGGTTGACCATGTAATGTGTGGATGCCCAGCTGATCCTCGAGCGTATATATGCCGGTTGAAAGGTTCCAGGTCCTTACCAGATCGTCCGGAAGCTGCAGTTCAAATCCAAAGGTACCGGTCGCATCAAAATTGGACACAATGATCAGGCGCTCTTCATCTCTCCATCGCACAAATGAAAAGAGCCTGTCGTTGTACCACGCTGTATGGGTCCTGTTGTAGGAGTGGATTTCGCGGTAGTTGCCTGTAAGGGCTTTGCTCCGGATGGTAAAGTTCAGCAGGGAGCTGTAGAAGTTGTGCAATGCTTTTTCATCATCCGACAGTTTTCCTCCGTCAAATTTTCCTCCGTTCATCCAGCGCTGGTGATGGGGTACACCGATGTAATCATAGATCGATGTGCGGGAGGGCTCTCCATAACCCGCCTTTTCGGCACCCGGTTCGCCTGCGTGCTGCCCGAAGTAGATCAAGGTTGGGCCGGTGCCGATGGTAGCTGAAACTACCATGGCCGGCATGCCCCTGCAGGCATTTCCAGCAAATTCCGGACTGGCAATCCGTTGTTCATCGTGGTTTTCCAGAAAGTGCAGCATATGTTGCTCAATATCGGAAAGTTCATCTGCTATCTGCACAATGACATCGGTACTACCATTTCCCTGCATGATATTTTTCAGACTGTCATACAGTTGCACCTTATCATACAGGTAGTCCATTTTGCCTTTGTAGATAAAATCACGGTAGATATGTGGCTGGTAGATCTCTGCCAGCAGAAATGCACCGGGCCGCTCCTGTTTGATGGTGCAGTTGAGATAACTCCAGAACTCCACTGGTACCATCTCAGCCATATCGTACCGGAATCCATCCACCCCTTTTTTCAGCCAGTAGTGTACAATATCCCTGAATTTTTTCCAGGAATCGGGAACCTCCCGCTCCTGCCAGAATTTGAGGTGAGTGCTGCACGGCTCCTGGTCAAATCCATCGGGTAATGCATCAAAATCATGGGTTCCATCTGGTTGAACACCGAAGTTTATCTTTACGGTTTCATACCAGTCATGCATCTGAGGTTGCGGGTTCCGGGATCCGTTACCGGTCCATTTGGCCGGATATTCATGAAACCCGGGGTAAGAACCGGTATGTTCTTCTCCACCCAGTACCCGGTATCCGTTTTCCCATTCAGGAACCCGGAAAGCTTCTCCGGGTATGTAATAAAAATTGTTATCCCTTCTGTATGCGTGAGAGGGGTCATCGGAAGCACCAAAGTCCTCAACACCTGCCGGGTTGGTCAGGGAATGGTAGCCACGGGCCACATGATTGGGTACAATATCTATAATCACCTTCATTCCATGCCGGTGGGTCCGGGATACCAGTGCTTCAAACTCTTCCAGCCGTTTTGCCGGGTTCACGGCCAGGTCGGGGTCCACATTGTAGTAGTCTTTAACCGCATATGGGGAACCGGCACGGCCTTTAACCACGTTGGGGTCATCCCCCGGAATCCCCTGTGCCGCATATCCGGTTACCGTGGCGTGGTGCAATACCCCGGTATACCAGATGTGTGTAATACCCAGATTACGGATGGCAGTCAGTGCCCGGTCAGTGAAGTCATTGAACTTGCCCGCACCATTCTCCCGGAAGGTACCCCAGGGTTTATTGGCGGAATTGGTATTCCCGAAGAGGCGGGGCAGTACCTGGTAGATGACGATCTTCTGTTCCGGCCGGCCACCCATGTTATCAATTCCTTTTATCACTTTTTTTTTCATGTGCCACTATATCCATCAGGCTGTCATGAAGCCCTGCACCTGCTGCTACGATGGTATAGTTATGATTGATGGCGCGGGGTGAGAGGTTAAACTGTATGTCCCGGCCGGCTATATCGGATACCTTTCCACCTGCTTCCCTGATCAATAGCCAGGGAACTGCAATATCCCAGATCCTGGTGGTTTGATTCAAAGCGGCTCCAAATCTCCCGTCAGCCACATAACAAAAATCAAGCAGGCAGTTGGTAGAACGGATATTCCTTACAGTGCGGGAAAGTCTGGCCAGGAGCTTCATTTCTGATTCGGTTTTTCCCGCTGTGTCATTGAAATCGAAACTGTATGCCACCAGCTGTTCAGGCAGTTTTACGGAAGATGTGGTCCTCACCTGGGTCCCGTTCTTCCAGGCACCTTTCCCCGTTTCGGCGGTATAAAGTGTTCGATCGACCGGCAGATACATTCCACCCATCAACGGTGTTCCCTGCTCAAAGAGTGCGATGATGATCCCGAACCATGGCAGTCCGGCTGCAAAATTGGATGTGCCATCCAGGGGGTCCACCACCCAGGTACAGGGTGATCCGTGATCCAGGTATCCCGACTCTTCTGATATGATATTGAAGGGCTCATCCGTGGCTTCCAGGATCCCGATGATCACCTTCTCAGCGGCCAGGTCAGCTTCGGTGATCACCGAACTGATACTCTCTTTTAACCTGGTTTTTATTGATTTGCCAAAATAGCTGAGCAGCACCTCACCCCCTTTTCTCAGGGCGTTTTCAAGAATCTCTTTTGTGGCTGTACCAGGTTGCATATACGCCAGTTAACTCAACTTGTTGTTTAAATTATTGAATAACAATTACTTGAGATTTTTTTAAAGGCACTAGTTAGCGATTATTTTATCGGAATACCGTGCATAATGGGGATGCCCGGTAGTTATTTCAGAAAACACTATTTTCCCAATTTTACGCTTAAAATGCATAGGATCACCATAATCATCTTTATTCCTTGTTATTTCAGAGTTGTAATCGAAATCATATAATTCACCCAGCGACTGCAAATCAGAAATAAATATTGAATCAAATTCCTGAAGACCAAAATCACTCTTCTTCTTTTGTAAATCAACATGAGTAGGTGGAATCCAAAAGATTAGTTTAATATCATTTGTGTCACAATAATCAGCGATTTTTTTTAGTTCGAGATAATATGTTTCGGGTTAGCTGAATTTCTCATAAAACTTTTTAGCTGTATTAGTCAATTGATGTTGCCAAAACTTTTCTTTATCCATTCCTGGTTTCCCGAGTGTCACCTCTTCTTTACTGATCGGAGT
>JANTFK010000021.1 GCA_024763595.1 Bacteroidales bacterium
CCAAACTTAGAAAAAAAAGGGATACACTTAATGGCGCCGCTGACATTATGCACCGTAACAGGATCCACAGTAAACCTTTTCAAGCCCACAAAATACTGCATATAAACATTTTCCTGGATACCAAAGATGACTCCCCGGTCGTCCGGATTTTCCAGATGCTTGATTATCAGCATTATGAGAATTGAAAGAGCGTTTTTCAGCTACCATGGGAATCATTCCATAATCATGTCCGAAGTGCTATGGGCCCTTATCTCAGTTTACATGTACACGTCTCCTGATGCCCCGTTTGAATTTGTACTTTGGATAGCCGATGATCAGGGATATGACAGCTTCATGTCCCTCAGGGATCCCGTACAGTTCCCTGACCCGCTTCACTTTATTGATTGCAGCCGGTACGATACCGATCATGGCGGCCCCCAGGCCCAGTGAGTGAGCTGAAAGCATGGCATAGGTGGCGAAGATCAGTGCATTGTTGGTATGTTCTTCTGCATCCTTCCTGGCATGAAAAACAATCATCGCCGGGGCTCCCCGGGTGATCCGGTCGCCTGCCTCCAGGTTGTAATTTCCCGATTTTGCAATGGGGTAGAGGTGATTCTTTACGGTGTTGAATGTTTCCCTGCCCTTTCTTTTCCTGATCATGAACGAAACAAGCGGATTCTCAATCCATTTTACGATGTTATCCAGGAACCCGGCGATATACGGTAATGCGGCTTCTATCTTTTCTCTTCCATTAATGACCGTCATCTCTGTTTTCTCAGGATAGGCTCCAAACGGAGCACAGGATACGGCCTCTGTGATCTGATCTATCAGTGCACCCGGAACAGGTTTGCCGGTGAAGTTCCTCACCGAACGGCGTGTGTACAGGAACGGCATGAGATCATCGTAGCTCACCCGGTTAAGGGGCAGATCGAAGAGATCATCTTCATAGGACAGCGTTCCTGCCGTGATCGCTTTTGTACTGCAAATGGCCATACAGTGCCCGCATTCTATGCAAATATCTTTTCTTTCCGCAATAAAGTTGATTTCCCCCTCTGCACTGGATCCGATAATATTGCCCGGGCATACCTCAATACATAGTTTGCACCCGGTGCAAAGTTCCTGATCAATTGTGAAAGACATGGGCTGTTTTTTTGTGATAATTAGCGCTACACCAATTTACGGCAAACTTTCCGGAAATGCCGTCAGGGATCAATACTTTCTCCGGGAGGTGATCCTTTCAAGGAAGTCCAGGGCTTTCTTTAAGATCCGGTAATAGAGCAGGATGTACATGATGAGAGTCATCGTCCAAATCACCAGAACATTCACCCAGATGGTGGTGATAAACTGTCCGAATACCATTTTCCTTGGTGCGTAAAAATGAGCTTTAATAAACCTGTTGGTGGGATCATAATAGATTTGATCGGATTTTTGAAGTAATTCTCCCTTATATTCCGTCATGTGTTCAAATGTGTTTTTATTGGTAACAAATTCTTCAAGACTCTTATTGGTATTGTCCCTATACGATTGCTGAAGCTCTTCCGGGTCGAATATTTGCATAATCTCATCAATGCTATCGATTGCAGTATTCATAGCCTCCCTGTAAAACTCCTGGAGTGAATTGAGATATTCTTGAGAATAGGTAATTAATGAGTCATTTATTTTCCCCGGAAAGAGCTGTTCTGCGTACCTCAAAGGATACGAGAATGAAGGAGTGGAATCGTAATAATCGCGCATGATCATTCGTTCCCTGTATTCATTAGCCAGTTCATTTCGGAGCACTTCCAGATCTGATTCGATTTTCGGTTGCATATCATTATTATGCTGATTTTTCTCAATGAACTCCAGTTTGTTTTGAAGGTCTTTGATCAGAAAATTTGATTTGAAAAGAGCGTTGCTTTTAACCTTTTCCCAATGATAAAAATGTTTTCTGTAATGATTATTGATATACTGATAAGTAGCCAATCCTTCGTAAGCCCACCGGGCAATGATTATCTCTCCATAAAAAGGGATGCGTTTGGGAGATGAAATTTGTGGATTCAGATGCTCATATTTCACTAAGACACCACTTAATATGATCTGGGGTATGACAAGGAACGGAATCAGGATGTATATCGTTACAACTGTTTTGAAACTGTCCGAAATGAGTAATCCCATCAAATTGGCACATGTCCAGGTCGAAAAGAGTATGATCCAGTAAGCCAGGTACATTCCTTTGATCCCCAAAATGGTGTTGCCTATGATCACAAAAGTGATTGCCTGGATGGCAGAAAGGATAAACTGTACGGCTATCTTGGAAAGCAGATATCCCGACCAGCTCAGGTTCAGGAATGCTTCGCGCTTCAGGATTCTGCGATCCTTTATTATTTCCTCTGCACTGACTGTTAATCCCATGAATAATGCAACAATTACCGACATGAAGATGTAGATGGGCAGATTGCTGTTTTCCGATAAAGTATAGCCAAAGGGATTTGAATCACCGGCATAATAATACTTGATAATGAAGGCCAGTAAAAAGGCCAGAAGAGGTGCTTCAAGTAAATTAATGACCAGATATTGCCTGTCGCTCAGTTTTTTAAGGATGTCCCGCTTTAAAAATACGCGGAACTGGCCGAACCTGTCCGGTATTTTAAAGGAGTTTTCTGGTAAATCTTCAGCGGTAGCCTTTATTCGGATTGCTTTAATGGGTTTGGTCCGGAGATGTTCTTTCCACTCTTTGGGAGATTTTTTCCGGTTATGGGTCAGCCTCCCATCTTCGTCCAGCACACAGGTCTCCACCATATTGAATATTTGTTCAGGATTCACATTCCCACAGGCTGGACAACTGCTTACATTTTTAGATGGATAACCCAATTTGGATTTGAAGTAAGCAATGGAATCGATGGGATTTCCATTATATATAAGATACCCCCCTTTATCCATGATTAACAGGCGGTCGAACATTTTAAATATGTGTGATGAAGGTTGATGTATAACTACAAAAACAAGCTTTCCTTTCAGGGAGAGTTCCTTCAGGAGATCAAGTATGTTTTCACTGTCCCGGCTTGAAAGCCCGGAGGTAGGTTCATCAAGGAACAGCACCGCTGGTTCTCTGATCAGTTCCAGTGCAATATTGAGCCTTTTTCGTTGTCCGCCGCTTATTTTCTTATTAAGCGGGGATCCCACCTGGGTGTCCTTTATTTCAGTTAAGCCAAGGTTGGTAAGAGTCTTGTCAACAATAGCTACCAATTGCTTTTCAGCGTAATTATCAAAGCAGAGCTTTGCATTATAGTAGAGATTCTGATAGACGGTTAATTCTTCAATGAGCAGATCATCTTGTGCAACAAATCCTATCATCCCTTCAATTCTCGGATCACCGGTGTGAATATCGATGCCATTGATCAGAACCTGACCTTCGCTTGGTTTTACGGCACCATTCAATACGTTCATCAAAGTGGTCTTTCCTGATCCGCTTGCACCCATTATACCTACCATGTGGCCTGATTTGGCACTAAAACCGATATCAGCCAGGCCAATGGCTCCATTGTTAAATCTGTAAGTAATGTTCCTGGCCTCAAATACTATTTTTGATCTACCTCTGTCCTTTACAAATGCCGAGACTACATCACTGTAATAAACAGGCTCGATTTGCTGGTTTCGAAGGGAGGTTCCTGCGGTAAAAGGATAAGTTTGTATTGACTTCAGAAGCTGCCCGTTCATGTATAATTCTGCATCACCAAGGTATTTGATGAAGTACTGATCGGTTGATTTAATATGGATCACACGAATCTCTCCCGTGAGGTTTTCTCTGTAGAGATGCTTGATTCGTTTACCGGGAGCTTTTTCCTTAAGGCCATTCACAAACAAAAAGCCTGAAGCATCATGAAGCTTTTGGTCAGACAAAACGAAGTTTCTAACTAACTGATAATCTTCCTTCGGCAATTTGAATGTTTCCGCAACTGTATCCACATAGGCTAGTTCCTGCCCGGTGACCTTCCCTGAATCTCCTTTAATAAATTCAAGCATTTGGAATAAAAAAATAGTTTTCTGTGGCTGAGCCAACTCTTCATTAATGGCTACACAAATGGTAAGAACTTTTACTGCCCTTCGGGACAACAGTCTTTTTTTTAATTTTACAATTGCCTCTTCTGACAGACTTCCCTCCCTGGCTATTTTTACCTGAACCTCTCTGGCTATTCTTACCTGAACCTCCCGGATGTACTTTTCATAATATGCATCAAAGAGTTCCAGAAAGGAAATAGCCTGTTCCTGATTCAATTGCCTCTCCAGGAAAGTCTTTACGGCCCTTCGCCGGGCATCCTTTTCTTTGCTGAGCCTGGATTCTACAGTTTTGCGTTTGTCCTTCTCTTTAACGATTTCCAGGGGGGAGATAATTGCAAATAGTTGCATTAATGCCTGCAGTATTTTTTTGCTCATAGTCTGAAGATGTATTAGAGGTTCATCCTAAGATAATAATTAATCGAACAGATTAAAGAAAGCTGAGTTTCTCTATCTTTGTACTTCATCACTATACATTCTAATTTGAAACTGATTGAGACGGATGAATTTATCAGGGCGGCGCGCCTGAAGAAGAATATCGGGGGAACCAGTGCAGCCAGGGTGCTCATGACCGTATTGCGTATCAACAAGATCAACAAGCTCTATGATGAGGTCAGTCATTACCGGGGGATCGATTTCATCGATGCCCTGATCGATAAGTTGCAGCTGGAGTATGAAGTGAGCGGTGAGGAGCTGGCCAAGGTCCCCGGGGAGGGAGCCTTTATAACGGTTTCCAACCATCCTTTCGGTGGCATCGACGGCATGTTGCTGGTAAAGATCCTGGCAGATATCCGTCCCGATATCAAAGTGCTTTCCAACTTCGTACTCAATAAGATCGAACCGGTATCGGAATATATGCTGCCGGTCAATCCGTTCGAGCGCAGGAAGGATGCAGCTTCCAGCCTTGCCGGGATCAAGATGGCCCTGGAGCACCTGGAGCAGGGAAAAGCACTGGGTATCTTCCCGGCAGGGGAGGTCTCCAGTTACAACGAGGATAATTATGGTATCAGTGACCGGGAGTGGCAGTATCCGGCCATGAAAATGATCAAGAAGGCCAGGGTGCCGGTTGTGCCCGTCTATTTCCAGGGAACCAACTCCAGGCTTTTCCATATCCTGGGGCTGATTCACCCCACCCTGCGTACCGTGCGTCTTCCGGCTGAGGTGTTTAATAAGAAGCACAAGAAGATCCGTATCCGCGTCGGGAATCCCATCAGTGTGAAAGAGCAGGATACATTTTCCGATGTCTCTACCTACGGGCGTTACCTGCGGGCCAAAACCTATGCCCTGGGCTCGGTACTTGAGGTGAAGAAGTTCTTCCGTCCGCGTATCAACCGGAGCAAACGGGTGGAAAAGATCGCTGATCCGGTCAGCCCCGAGCTGATCCGCCAGGAGATCGAACTGATCCGCGAAGATTATTCCCTCTTCTCCAGCGACCAGTTTGAGATCTTCTGCACACCCAGTACAGAGATCCCCCGGATTATGAATGAACTGGGCAGGCTGCGCGAAATTACCTTCCGGGAGGTGGGAGAGGGGACCAACCGCTCCATGGATATCGATGAATACGACCTCTATTACAACCAGCTTTTCGTCTGGGATAACCGTGAGAATAAGATCGTCGGGGCCTACCGGGTGGGCAAGGGAAAAGAGATCCTCAGGCGGTACGGGGTGAAGGGTTTTTACCTGCACAGCCTCTTCCGGATGAACAGGCGGTTTTACCCCACCCTGCGGCAGTCCCTGGAACTGGGCCGCTCCTTTATCATCAAAGAGTACCAGCGAAGGCCCCTGCCACTTTTCCTGCTGTGGAAAGGGATTCTCTACTTTCTGCTGAAACACACCGAATACCGTTACCTGATCGGGCCGGTGAGTATCAGCAACAATTTCTCCCAGTTCTCCCGGGGACTCATCATGCAGTATATCCGGGAACACCATTTTGATAAAAAACTCTCCCGCCATGTGCGGCCCCGCACCCGTTACAATGTGCCGGGGTTCAATGTGGATGAGGAGATCATCCTGGAGAGTGCCGACGATCTGAATAAGTTCGACCGGTTTATCAAGGAGGTGGAACCCAACGATTACACCATGCCAATCCTGCTCAAGCGCTACCTGAAGCTCAACGGGAAGATCATTGGTTTCAACCTGGACCCCAAGTTTAACAATGCCCTGGACGGGTTGCTGGTGCTGGACCTTTTTGATGTGCCCATGGAGACCATTGCCTCGCTCTCCAAAGAGATCAATGACGACTCCATTCTGGAGCGGTTTATGGCCGGGCGGATAGATAGTGAGTTCGGGGTTTGACTCTGAATGATCAAGGTAGTAACTTGTACATGACAACCACCCCACCTGTATACGGGAAAAACCTGACAATTAACAGTCCGGATCCGGGAATGGTTTGATTTTCCATTTTTTTTCACTTAATTCCCGGACTCAACTGACCTCTATATTCTTATGTATCAAAATACCCTTATGCGTTCCAAAAACCCCATCCGTTCCAAAGACCCCATTCGTTCCAAAAACCCCATCCGTTTCAAAGACCCTATACATTCCAAAGATCCTGTGCATTCCAAAGATCCTGTGCATTCTAAGAATCCTATGCGTTCCAAAAAATCCATTCGTTTCCATTCTTCCGTGCCCGCTCTTTTGATTCTCCTGGCAGCTGGGGTGATGCTTTCGGGTTATTCGGATCCGGATCCCGAATCAAAACTAAAGCGCAGAGCAGCACGTATCCATGCTGCTGCACTGACCGTGGACAGTCACACCGACACCCCACTGCAGCTGAACAGGGAGGGGTTCGATTTCGGCCGGCGGAACGACCCGGTGGAGAGCGGAAGCAAGATCGATTTGCCACGCATGAACGAGGGAGGCATGGACGGCATCTGGTTTGCCGTATTTGTGGGGCAGTCGGACCGGACCCCGGAAGGCAACAGAAAGGCCTGGCAGCGGGCCCGGGAGATCACGCGGGCCATCCATGAGACTGTTGACCGTTTTCCGGATGACCTGGAGCTGGCCACCCGGGCAGATGATCTGAAACGGATCGCCCGGAAGGGGAAACACGCCATCTATATAGGCATGGAGAATGGCTATCCCATTGGAAACAATCCGGACCTGCTCGATTCCTGCTATGCGAAAGGCATACGTTATATGACCCTGGTACATACAAAGAACAATGATATTTGCGACTCCTCCAACGATACGACCGAACACGGGGGCCTCTCCCCCTTTGGGAGGGAAGTGGTTTCGCGCATGAACGACCTGGGGATGATGGTGGATGTATCCCATGCTTCGGACGACGGTTTTTACAATATCATTGAACAGAGCCGTGCCCCGGTGATTGCTTCCCACTCCTGTTCCAGGGCCATCTGTGATAATCCCCGGAACATGACCGATGAGATGCTTCTGAAACTGAAAGAGAACGGCGGGGTGATCCAGATGTGTATCATGAGCGCCTATGTAAAAACCCCAACACCTGATCCGCAGCGGGATTCGGCGCGCAGGGAAGTGGTCACGAAGCACGGGAACTATTATAAGCTGGATGAGAAAGGCAAAGAGGCGTTCCTGGCTGACTGGTATGCAGTGGACCGGGAGTTCCCGGAGAAGCTGGCCACGGTGAGTGATGCGGTGGACCACATTGATCACATGGTGCAACTGATCGGCATCGATCATGTGGGGATCGGTACCGATCTCGATGGAGGGGGCGGACTGGCCGATTGCTACGATGTGAGCCAGATGGGTAACATCACCCTGGAGCTGGTCCGCCGCGGTTACACTGCCCGGGAGATCAAGAAGATATGGGGAGGCAACCTGACACGCGTATTTAAAGCGGTGGAAGCGGCAGCCGAATAAAACCAGATTGTCACTGAGCCTGGAGCATTTCCATATTCGATATTTCTTGTTGGGTCCAACACATTCCGGACATTCATCAACAATTCAGGAGCGTTGAATAATTACGACAGATATAAAATATCCGTCCATTAGATGCAAAAGAAAAGAGGATGCCTGTAACAGGCACCCTCCACCCAATAAAAAACCAACTAACTATTGAAAACTAACCCAAAACTTAATTTGAACCTAAACCTAATCCTATAACCCTTTTGCCACCGCTTCCCAGTTGATCACGTTCCAGAATGCTTCAATATACTCGGGCCTTCGGTTCTGGTACTTCAGGTAGTAAGCATGTTCCCATACATCGATGTTCAGCAGTGGTGTGCCCTTCACTTCGGCCAGGTCCATCAGCGGATTGTCCTGGTTGGGTGTGGAAGTGACCACCAGCGAACCATCATCCTTCTTCACCAGCCATGCCCAGCCCGAACCAAAACGGGTGGCTGCTGCCGTACTGAACTGGGTTTTGAACTCATCGAATGAACCAAAAGCACTGTTTATGCCATCCAGCAAAGCGCCTGTGGGTGTTCCTCCACCACCGGGTCCTATGACGGACCAGTAGAGGTTGTGGTTGTAAAATCCGCCCCCGTTGTTCCTTACCCCAGCGGGAGCCGATGAAACGGATGCGAAGATTTCCTCTGCAGTTTTCCCTTCAAGCCCGGCACTTTCCACCGCTTTATTGAAGTTGGCGGTATATGCGGCATGGTGCTTCGAATGGTGTATCTCCATGGTACGTGCATCTATATAGGGTTCCAGTGCACTGTAATCGTAATTCAGATCTGGTAATTGAAATGACATTGTTGTATTGTTTATGTTGTTATACAAATAATCATCCTGTTGCTTCAGATGATCAATTTAGACTTAATATAAATAACCACGAACCGGGAGTTTTGTTCATTCCAGAATTGATATTTTTTCCGCACCGGCTGTCATAGTACAATGCGCCTGCTTAATGAATGATGCGCCCTATTTTAAGATAATGCGCCGGGTTACACTGGTTTCACCATTGCGGTTCAGGCGGATCAGGTAGAGTCCGTGGGTATGCTCCCCGAGATCCAGTTCCATCTCATTTCGGCCGCTGATGTTGCCCTGTTCCAGCTCCTCACCCAGTATGTTGAACAGGGTGTAGGTGTCAAACGATCCGTTCCAGCTGATTCTGAACAGACCATTGCCCGGATTGGGATAGATGCTCAATCCCGCTGTGCTCTCTTCCCACTGGCCGGTCAGTGTGATCTGGAACATGTGGCTGAAGGAGTCGTGCCCGTTATCGGTGGCGATGGCCCCCTCCTCGTCCGAGATCTGTACCACAATCATGTCGGAAGTAGCCTTGGTGCCCCCGTTGATATATTTCACCGTCCCGTCAATGAGGTCCTGCATGGTGAATGCATCGCCTGGTGCAAGGGCGGTCTCGCCCAGGTAAAGCGATCCCTCCTTGGTCACTTCAACGTTCGGAACAAGGGTGAAAGTAATGTGTGCCGCATCACTCTCCTCATCCGAGGCCGCCAGGTGACTGGCGGTGATGAATGCCTCATGCCACTGGTCCACTTCAGTGGCCATGTTGGTGATGACCCTCGGGGGGTCATTGACCATGGTCACCGCAATTTCGAAGAAGACCTGCTCCTGCTCATTGGGCCCCTGTGCTTTGTTGCCCGACTCATCCTCCACGGTGAAGATAAACCCGTCGGTCAAGGTCATGGAACCATCGTTGCTGTAGGTGAGATTCCCCTGGCTGATATCGGCCTGAGTGAACGTTTCACCACTGTTGAGGGGGATGCCCGACAGCTTCACGACTCCGGCTTTGGGCCACACATCGTCCAGCTCCGGATCGAAGGTATAGGTGATCAGGGAGGAGTCGCTCTCTGCATCCTCCGTCTTCAGATACGCTTCCGTGATGGTCACCTCACTTCCCTCGTCGGGTTGGAGGATCTCCAGGACGGTGATTTCCGGGGGATCGTTCACGGGTGTGACCGAAACCTGCAGATGGCACACTGTATCCGTTCCGGAAAAACTTTTGCCATCCGAGTCAAAGATCCTGAAACCCAGGCTGTCGCGAATGGTTTCTGAGCCGTTATGCACATAGCAGACCATGCCGTTTTTCAGCTGGTCCATGTTGAATGTATCCTCCGGTGCAAGGGGCACCGTATCCAGGAAGAGGGTCCCGTTACGGGGCATGTCGCTAACGCCGGCAGGAAGCACCAGGTAAATGGTGGAATCGTGCGATTCAATATCGGTCACCAGCAGTTGATCCACTCCCAGACAGGCCGTATCGCCCTCCATGACCTTCAGGGTATCGAGCTTTTCTAATGCAGGGGGGTCATTGACCCAGTACCAGCCATAATCCCACGAGCTGTAGGCGTTCACCCCGGTGGTTTTGTCCTCATAATAGTAAAGCGCAGGCTCCATCACATCGGGACTGTCGCCCGCTTCGAACAGAACATGCAGTTGGAATGCCATGCCCGGCGTCACATGGATGACACCGCCGGCGTAACCGTTTCCGGTAATGGGATCGGGCACCTCCATGACCACCGCGTTCCCGGTACCCTGCTCGGTGGCCACCAGGGTAAATTTCGTGTAGACCGTGGCGGCCTGGTCGTAGAGCGTGGTGGTGCCGGTCCATACCAACAAACCGGCCATGGGGTTGGAAGCATTCAGGTCGTACTGTAAAATCTCGTTGGGTTCATAAGTGCTCCCGTTCAGTGAAAGTTTGACTTCATCGGTCAGCGTGGCGAAATATACATCGGTGGTGGCAGCCAGATCGATCTGCGAATAGTAGAGGTCTTTGCCTGTTTTCCCGGTCTCTTCATCGTTCAGCTCACCGGTATGGGTGAATAGCATGTCCTTCGGGGGCGGGTTCTCGGGACCGTAGATGGTGTCCTGGGCAGGTGCATTGATCCAGAAGCACATTACCATCATTCCGGATATCATCAGGGTACGTATCATGGTGCGGATGTTTTAATTGTATACAAGTTACATAATCAATCCCCAGAAAGTCAAATATAGTTGATGAAAGTTTGAAACCGCTCCCGGTTCCTGTGTTGAAATACCTTAAAGGTGAAAAGCCGGGGATAAATACACTGTTTTCTGTGGTTTTTAGATGTTGTAGAATATATGGATTGGGAACCCAGAAGGATATATATTTGAAAAAACAAAGAGATCATGCCAAAAGGATTTTTCAAGATTCCGGAACCGGTCAATGAACGGATCAGGAACTATGCACCGGGAACGCATGAGCGTGCCACCCTGAAACAGGAGATTGAGCGACTGCGATCGCAGGTAATGGATATACCCATGATCATCGGGGGGGAAGAGGTCCGCACAGGGAACAAGGTATCCATTCACCCGCCCCATGACCGGAAGCACCTGCTGGGGCACTATCATAAAGGGGATGCCAGCCATGTGCAGATGGCCATCCGGGCTGCCCTGGATGCGAAGAAAAAGTGGGCGGCCCTCTCCTGGGAGCACCGTGCTTCCATTTTCCTGAAAGCTGCTGACCTGATCGCCATTCCCTATGGCGATACCATCAATGCGGCCACCATGCTGGGGCAGAGTAAAAATGTGATGCAGGCAGAGATTGACAGTGCCTGCGAGATGGCCGATTTCCTCCGGTTCAATGTGAAGTATATGTCGGAGATTTATCAGCAACAACCCCACTCTCCTGAGTTTACCTGGAACCGTATTGAGCATCGTCCCCTGGAGGGATTTGTATTTGCACTGACCCCTTTTAATTTTACCTCCATAGCCGGTAACCTGCCCACCGCCCCTGCCATGATGGGGAACACGGTGGTATGGAAATGTTCCAATACGCAGGTTTACTCTGCCAGGGTGCTGATGGATGCCTTTGTGGAGGCGGGTGTACCCCCGGGTGTGATCAACCTGGTATTTGTGTCGGGACCGGTGGCCGGACAGGAGATCTTCACCCATCCCGATTTTGCCGGGATCCATTTTACCGGTTCAACGGAGGTGTTCCAGCATATCTGGCAAACCATTGGTGCCAATATCAAAACCTACAGGTCCTATCCGCGCATCGTGGGTGAAACAGGCGGGAAGGACTTTATCTTTATGCATCCCACGGCTAAAATTGAAGAGGTGGTGGTGGCCATGGTACGGGGCGCCTTTGAATACCAGGGTCAGAAATGCTCAGCTGCATCCAGGGCCTATATCCCGCAGAGCCTGTGGCCGGAGGTGAAGAAGCGCATGGAGGATATGATCAGGGGGATCCGGATGGGACCACCCGAAAACTTCAACAATTTCTTCAATGCGGTGATCGACGAAACCTCCTTTGATAAGTTGGCAAGTTACATTGACCGCACCCGTCAAGACAAGGATGCTGAGGTGATTATCGGGGGCGGCTATGACAAAACAGAAGGTTTCTTTATCGAACCAACCGTGATCCTTGCTTCCGATCCGCAGTATGTGACCATGCAGGAGGAGCTGTTCGGACCGGTGCTGACCCTTTATGTGTATGATGATGATCAGATTGAAGAGACGGTGGAGATCCTGAACAACACCTCCATCTATGCACTGACCGGTGCCATTTTTGCACAGGACCGTTATGCCATTGAGTTCCTGACAGACAGGTTGTCCGACTGCGCGGGGAACTTCTATATCAACGACAAACCCACCGGTGCGGTGGTGGGACAACAACCCTTCGGCGGCGCACGTGGATCCGGAACCAACGACAAGGCCGGTTCCATACTCAATATGTTGCGGTGGGTATCTCCCCGAACCATCAAGGAAAACTTCCTGCCGCCCAAGGATTACCGCTATGCGTTTATGGATGATGAGTAGCAAAGTATAATTCCCGTTTATAGTTTTGTGGTGTTGAAAAAACGCCTTCCCCGTGGAGGCGTTTTTTTTTAACTTTGAAGAGTGAAAGATCTCTTTGTCAAAATATGGCCCTGGTTGAAAAACAAGTATGTGCTCACCATCTCGGTGTTTGCTGTCTGGATGCTCTTCTTTGACCAGAACAACATGGTGGATCGCCTGAAGATGTCTGCTGAGATCAGGCAACTGGAGGCCGACAGGGAGTTTTACCTGGAGCAGATCGAAACAGACTCGACCCGGCTGCACGAGCTGACCACCAACAAAGAGAACCTGGAAAAGTATGCCCGCGAACAGTTCCTGATGAAGAAAAAGAATGAGGACGTGTTTGTGGTGATCGAAGAGGAGAAATAACCTGTTCAAAGAATCACATTACAAATTGCCCGGTGGATCTGTTATAAATAACATGAGCTCGGTGAAATGTCCCGATTGAATCGGCACCGGTCTCCGGATACGACAGGGCTACTCCTTCATGTTTCCATAGAACCAGGTCTTTGGATGTATAGACATTGATGCCCGGATTGAGCCCTGATGCAGGTTTCCCTGTTTCACCTTTGATGAGAATAGAAAGGCCGGGAGTGAAAGAAGGAGCAACGCTGTTTTCATTTTCATCATTTCTTAAAGTTTTACTCGATCTGCCTGACTAATTGCAATAAATCAACAGGATCTGTGCTTCCCCGGGTTTTCGTATTCACAGAATAACCATGGTCATTGAAAAACTGCCTCGCTGCAGCCGTTACAGGCAGATCCGGATATTCCCTTTCCCGGACAAAGTGCAGGAATTTCATGATCCGGAACATGTTGAACCAGCGCCAGAACCGTTTCTGAAAGGCAGGGTAGGAGGCGCTGTTCCGGCGTATCTCAAACAGGGCCTCCCCGAATTGTTGCTGAATCAGGAAATCCGTCAGCACAGCGGGCATGGTTTTCATCAGGTGGTCCATAGCCACTTCGGTGTAGAGAATTTTCATGCCTGCAAACAGTTTACGCAGCATCTCAAAAGCCCGGGGATCATAAGTAAGCAGGGGGGCCTTACCTTCCATGAGCCGGCTAACCACGGGCCCGGTTCCGAAAGGCACCCGGTCCGAGGGTCTGGGGGAGGGAATGACCCGTGTTGTATTGCATTCGCTGAAGTTGCCCCGCTGGGCAATTTTCTGGATAAAGTAGAAATCCTCACCGCCCTGGCGGCGGTTCATCCCCCCCTCTTTGCAATAGATACCTGCATTTACAGCAAATGAAGAGCCCACGGTATGGAAGGCATAGGGGTAACCGGTAGAACGCACCGCCTGCACGTAATAGCGTAAGTGCAGTTCATATTGTGCGATGGCATCATATAGTTCCGGAGGAAATCCCGTGTTTGGGTCCCTACCATCCGCCTCCCTACCAACTTCATCAGGAACATCTGCTTCCGGCCCATCTTTTTCCGGCCCGGATCTTTCAGGGGGTCTCCCTGAATGATCTCCGTTTGCTGCAAGTGGATGCTCAAACCGGACCGAACAGCCATCGGGCCTAAGGCCGGATGCATCTCCTTCAAAATGCTTTACCAGCGCCTCCAGGTAGTTGGATTCCACAGTTGCATCCGCATCCATGGAGGCGATGATCCCTTCGGGCCGGTCAATGGAACTGAACCTGCGCACAGCTTCATCCATCAGGATCTTGCGGGCAAGCCCAACCCCCGCCTCCTTTTTTCCAAAGGAGTGGTCCAGCATCACATGAAAATCGATAAAAGGGTGGGGGTGCTCCCTGATCCACTGCCGGGTTGCCCGGTAGGTAGTGCGGTTGTGTTCCAGGATCGCGTCAGGAGCACCGGCAGGTGCATTGACCAGGATCAGCACCTCGGCATGGAACGGGCTCCCGGTCTTCTGTGTATTACCCTCCTGGCCGGTCTCATTCCCGTAAGCCCCCAGGCCGGACTGACTCCCGTCATGTTGTAGTACAGACTGTGAGGTGCCGCACCGAAACAGCGAATCCAGGCATCTTTCGAGCCCGGATTCGTGGTATACCGGAATGGTAACTATGATTTTCAGACCGGGATAAGGTTCCGGTTCAATAAGCTTCTCCCGCAAACCGGCTTTCAGCAGGTATGCTCCGGCAAAGCCCATTATTCCAGGTTGGTTCCCGGCTTATATTTTTCATTCAGTCCGCTGATTACATCAGCAGTAATGTCGAAGGGTTTGGCACCGTAGATGAGGTTGCCCCCGAAGGAGTAGGAGTAGACAAAACTGTATCCCTTTGCCTGGCTCAGTTCGTCCACATACCGTTCGATCATATCGATCATCTTCCGGTTCTTCACCATGCCCTCTTCCTGTAGCTGGGAAGCATATTGGTTCTGCAGGTCCTGCAGTTTCATTTGCTCGGAGGCCAGTTGCTGCTGAAGCTGTTCTGCTTCGCTGCGGGTCACCAGCCCCTTCTGGATCTTATATTGCGCATCCTGCACACTCTGGTTGAAAGTCTCGGTGCGTCCTGCAAAATCTGACTCCAGTTCCGTCTGCTTCTGTCCCAGTTCCTGCTGGTATTCAAAGTAAAGGTCCCAACGGGCCATCACGGAATCCATATTGAAATATGCAATGCTGATACCGGACGGATCTGCTATCCTGGCGGTTGTTGTCTGCTCTTTACCATGCTCTTCCTTTTCCTCTCCTGAGAAGTGGAGTACAAAAAGCACTATCACAGCTACTGCAAGGACCACATTCGTTACAATGTTCGCGGTTTTCATTCCAAATGATTTATTGACTGACTATTTGTTTGTTATCGGGCAACAAATATAGCAGAAAAGTTTAGAAGGAGGGCTATTTTTTTTCGTGGAGATGGCTGATATTTTTAAATGCAGCACATACAGAAACAGATCAACGTTTGCGTCTTATCCCCCTCCCGTTCTTTAGGGGTTGTACAGGTTTTCCGGGAGGGGGGTGACGTGTTTTTCAGGTTTTCAGCTTCACAGGGGATCATACACATCAGAACAAAAGGATCAAATATCTGGCATTCCCGGCTCTCCTTTAAGACAATCACTGATGATTCACTCCGGAAGAAAGAAGATATCCGGATAACATATCTAATCATATTCAACTGCTGGTTGGAAAAACAATTAAGGTAATCGATACAGACCGGCCACCTCCCTGATCACCTGTTCGACGGGCGTAAACTCCATCCCAACAGCCTTCCGGATCTTCTCATTGGAGAAATGCACCTCCCCAAAGGCGGCCCGGATATGTTCGGAGGTGATGTGGCGCCGGCGGGTGAAGAACCCTGCCAGGGCATCCAGCCGGACCAGTGTTCGCATGAGGGAAGGAGAAACCGTTTTCAGGTTGCGCCGGACGCCCAGTGCGGTCCCGATCATCTCAAAAATTTCCCGGTAGGAATAGTCTCCCTCACTAATAATGAACCGTTCACCGGAGATATCCGAATCCATCAGGCGCATCATGGCCGTAACCACATCGTTCACACCCACATAACCCGTTACACCGGGTGAAGTATATTTCAGGCCGCGGGCCACCCGGGTGAACATGGAGGAGCTGCCCCTGTTCCAGAACCCCGGTCCCAGGATGATGGTGGGATTGACGATTACCGCATTCAGGCCCTCTTCTATCCCCCGCCACACTTCCATTTCAGCATTGAACTTTGATTGGGCATACCCGGTCGTGCTCTTTGTGTGGGTCCAGATCATCGATTCATCAGCGGGTGATCCTTCAGGGGCTCTCCCAATGGCCGAGGAAGAGGAGACATGCAGCAGTTTTTTCACACCGGTTTCCTGGCAGGCATTTACCACGATGGCGGCACTCTGCATATTAA
>JANTFK010000022.1 GCA_024763595.1 Bacteroidales bacterium
TGATGTCTTGCTGGCCATCAGTACATCGGGCAACTCCCGCAATGTGGTGGATGCGGTGATCACTGCGAAAGCGAAGGGACTGACTGTCATCGGGCTGACAGGCAAGCACGGGGGCCGCATGAAACCCTATTGTGATATCACCATCTGTGTACCGGCCGAACGTACACCTGACGTTCAGGAGTACCACCTGCCGGTCTATCATACCATCTGTGCAATTGTTGAAAACAGGTTATTCTGAATAATCAGCTCATGAAAAAAACAGGTTATTTCGCCGGAGTATCCCTGCTGGTTTTACTCTTATGGCAATGCAGTACAGGAACAGAACAGCAGGATCATTTACAGGACCGTACCATAGGGCAGCAACCCGATGGAAGCATACTCGTACCGACCAATCAGCTTTTGCGACCGGCAGGATTTCAGATTCTTTTCCCGGGCCGGCCGGTTGATCTTGCATTGAGTCCTGACGGGAAATGGCTGGCTGTCCTGAATAATGGTTCGGTCGATTATATCCGTGTGCAGGACCGGACGATCATGCAAACGCTACCCCTTCCGGGCGGTGCCTCATTTAACGGGATCTCCTTCTCACCCGACGGAAAAGAGATCTATGCAAGCCAGTCCCGGGATAAGATCCTGATAGCGCAAGCGGATGAAAACAATACGCTGCACTGGGGCGAACCGCTGCATTTCCCGCAATCCGGTACTGGCGGACCTCCCGTACCGGGCGGATTTGCATTCAATGAGCAGGGCGACAGGCTCTTCGTTCCGCTGAGCCGGAGCAACTCCCTGGCTGTTGTTGACCTGAAGACACGATCCGTCACAGAGATTCCTGTTGGTATCGCTCCCTTTGAAGTCATTCTCCTTTCGGACCGGAAGGCTTATGTGAGCAACTGGGGCGGCAGGAAACCGGAGTCCGGCGAACCGGTTTATACCACATCCGGAAGCGAAATCGTTATTGACCCCGGCACCGGGATTGCCAGCAGCGGAACTGTTTCAGTCATTGATCCGGAGTCGGGCAGCCAGCTCAACTCCATAGAAGTTGGCCTGCATCCCGGGGGCATGGTGCTGAGCCCTGACAGAACCCGCCTCTATGTTGCCTGTGCCAACAGTGATATCGTTGCAGTAATTGATACGAAAAGTGATGCTGTTATTGACACGATTTCGGTACGGATGAGAAAGGATCTGCCCTTTGGGAGCGCTCCCAATGCCCTGGCTGTTTCCCCCGATGGAAAACAACTGTTTGTTGCAAACGGAACCGACAATGCCCTGTGTGTCGTTGCACTTGACAGGAACAATGAAATAGCAGGTTTTATTCCCACAGGATGGTATCCGGGCGCCGTTACCATCGACAGGGAAGCAAAATTTCTTTTCGTGGCCAATACCAAGGGGATCGGTTCCAGAAACAGGCGCGCCGACATGCCGGGGTACAATACGCACCTCCACATGGGAAGCATCTCCATCGTTCCGGTGCCGGACCGGCAGAAGCTGAATGCAATGACAGAAGTGGTCCGGGAGAATAACTCATTTGCTGAGATGATGAATCAGCTTGCCCTGAAACAAAAAGGTCCCCGCCGGGTTGTTGTGCCCCGGTTTCCCGGACAGGAGTCTTATATTAAGCATGTGGTCTATATCATCAAAGAAAACCGTACCTACGACCAGGTGTTTGGTGACCTGCCACAGGGCAACGGAGAACCATCCCTGGTCCACTTCGGAGCGGAAGTCACCCCCAATCATCATGCCCTCGCTGAAGAATTCGTCCTGATGGATAACTATTATTGCAGCGGCGTACTCAGTGCTGATGGTCACCAGTGGACCGATGAAGCCTATGTTACCGATTACATCGAAAGGTTTTTTGGCGGCTTCTCGAGAAGCTATCCTTACGATGGCGGGGACCCGCTCGCTTACGCTTCCTCAGGATTTATCTGGGACAATGTGATGCAGCATGGTTTATCTTTCCGTAACTACGGAGAGTTTGTGGATGCTGTGATCGATCCTGCAGATGCCACATTTACAGCAATATACCAGGACTTCCAGGCGGGTACAAACAGGATAAGAATCCAGGCCAAATCCAACCTGCCGCAGATGGAACCCTTTACATGTCCCACATTTACAGGATTCCCCATTCAGGTGCCGGATGTATACCGGGCAGCGGAATTTCTCAAAGAGTTCCGGGAATTTGAAAAGAATGACAGCTTTCCCAACCTGGTTATCATGCTGCTTCCCGCCGATCACACTTCAGGGACAAGACCCGGATTGCCTTCTCCCAGGGCGGCAGTTGCTGACAATGACCTGGCACTGGGACAGATTGTGGAAGCCATTTCCCACAGTAAATTCTGGAAGGAGACATGTATTTTCGTTACAGAGGATGATCCGCAGGCGGGGCTTGATCATGTGGACGGGCACCGGACCGTCGGACTGGTAATCAGCCCCTACACAAAACGCAGCGAGGTCGTCTCTACCAATTATTCCCAGATCAATATGTTCCGGACCATAGAAAATATACTGGGCATTCCTCCGCTGAACCAGTTTGACCTGGCAGCGGAACCCATGTATGACTGCTTTGCGGGAAAACCGGATTTCTCACCCTATACCACCCGCCCGAATCTTGTTCCGCTGGACGAACTGAACCCGGAGCTCATGAGCTTATCCGGAGATGCCCTTTACTGGGCAAAGAAGTCTCTGGAACAGGACCTGGATGAAATGGACCGCATTGATGAAGATATATTCAACCGCATTATCTGGCATTCGGTAAAGGGGTACGATGTGCCCTACCCTGTACTGGCTGTAAATCAGGAAGAGGAGTATGACTGATCAACGTTCCGGAACGAAAGGTATATTGCAAAGGCTGAAGGATCATGCCGGGCTCATCCTTTTCGTGGTTGCGATCATCATCATGGCCGTGCCGTTTCACTACCCGGTCCGGATCGTGAACGCGCTGACTGCTGAACCGGTACCCGGTTTTGATATTCATATTTCAGCCTGGCGGGTCTTATTTGAGCCCTTTACGGGACCCCTGCTGTTTTATCTGCGTGCCCATCAGCCATTGAAAGAATTCACCATTTTACTCATCTGGGTCATCCTCCTCATCCTGATCGTCCGGATCATCCGGAGTATCCGGATCATTCGGATCAAACGGAGTATAAAAGTTCCCCGGTCCCGGAGCGGATTTTTCACCTCGCTTACAACCATTGTGCTCACTGTCAGTATCTGGCTGGGCCTGTTGTGGCTGATCATCTATCTGCCCCTTCCCTCCAATACGATGATCAACCAGCGGGAAGATACGATCCTGATCAATACACACAGCCATACCGAGTACAGCCATGACGGGATCATCTCCACCAGGGGATTGCAGAAGTGGCATAAGCGAAACGGTTATGATGCTTTCTTCATTACCGATCATAACCATCACCAGCATACCCTGGAAACGGTCAGGGCCCAGGAGAACGGGGATTTCCCCGGGACTCCCCTGATCATGTGCGGGGAGGAGTTTTCGGGCAGCAATCACATGACGCTGCTGGGACTGACCAGCAACTTTTCCACGGGCGGATTAACTGACCAGCAGGTGATCGACACCACACACAACGACGGGGGAGTGGTCATCGTGGCCCACTGGTTCGACGATGAAAGGAAAAGCATTCCTTACTTTACAGGTATGGGAGTGGATGGTTTTGAGATTGCCAACCAGGCAAGCGGACTGACCTACAACCGGAGGATATTCCGCGACATTGTCCATAACTGCACAACGCATGGTTTACTGATGACCGGGGCGGCAGATTATCACGGCTACGGAAGCACCTGCTTTACCTGGAACGCGCTTGAGATCCCCGGCTGGCACCAGCTGGATCCCGGGGATAAGCGGGAAGCCATCATGAAGCTGTTACGGCAACGGGAAATGAGCAAATTCCGCGTACTGCTTTACAACGACAGGGAACTCCCTGATCCCGCCATGCTCCCCCTGAGCCCGCTCTACACGGCTGTCAGTTATTTCCGCACACTGAATACCTGGCAACTGCTGTCATGGGTCGCCTGGCTGGTGCTGATATGTCTCATCCTCCGGCGAACAGGTCGCACAAAACAGGATATCAGCAGCTTGCCCGCCCTGGAGACACTCTCACTTGCCAGCAGCCTCTTCCTGATCATCAACGGTATTATACTCTTTCTTAAAGCCCGCAACCTGACGGCATACAATGATATCTATTCCGGATACAGCACGTTGTTGCTGGCGTCCGGTGCAGGTTTCATGGCCTGTACATCTTTCTTTATCTGGTTCAGGCGGAGAAAGAAAAAAAGAACAAACACATTGAGAGAAACATGAAAAAACGGATCATCAGAACCGCCGGGATAATCCTGGGGATAGCACTGCTCATTTCAATATGGATATTCTCCAACCTGAGGGACCGGCATCCCGGTTATGAAGTGGATATGGATATCAATGCAGCAGCCCTGCCGGAGGTTATTCAGGCAGGATTTGCGGCACTGCCCATCACCCCTGAAGTAGTGGATACCTGGAATGATGTGAACAGTGATGCAAAGTTCCGGAAGAAAGATGGCGACACGTACAATGACAACAATAACAATGGCAGGTTCGATGCATTCTGGATTGCAGGATTCGGTCAGCAAAGGGCAGCCAACGGGGTACACGATGATGTATGGGCCCGGGTGATGGTATTGGACGACGGTCAGACCAGAATGGCACTGGTCTCGCTGGATGCCATCGGTTTCAGGCATGATGACGTGGTGGATATCAGGGAAGCGATCCCGGAAGAGGCGGGTATCGATTATGCCATTATCTCCAGCACCCACACCCATGAGAGCAATGACCTGATCGGTATCTGGGGTCCGCATCCACTGAAAAGCGGGGTAAACAAAGCGCACATGCATTATGTAAAAGCACAGGTAATTGCTGCCATCTCGCTCGCAACGGAGAGACTGCGACCCGCCAGGCTGGTATTTGCACAGGATCTGACTGGAGCAAAGGACCTGGTGATGGATACCCGGAAACCCATTGTGAAGGATCCGGGCCTGCGGCTGATTCAGGTGGTGGATGCCCGGGCGGATACCACACTGGGGGTTCTGGCAGCTTGGGCCAACCATCCGGAAACACTCTGGTCGGATAACCTGCTGATCAGTTCAGATCTCCCACACTATTTTCGTGAATCCGTGGAGAAAGGCATCTATCGCGGCGACTCCCTGGTTATGCCCGGGGTAGGCGGTACGGTAATTTATATCAATGGGGCCATCGGGGGATTGATGACCACCAGGCCCGGAATGCCGGTGAAGGATCCGCTGCTGGATACCACATACACCACCGCATCTTTCGATAAGTTGCGGGCACAGGGGCAACAACTTGCCATGCTTGCTCTCAGGGCACTGGAAAATCCCGATACCACTGTGGAACATGCGGGCATCTCCCTCCGGGCACAAACAATAATCCTCCCCCTGGATAACCGGATGTTCCGGCTGGCGGCCACGCTGGGTATACTGGATTTCGGTATGACCGGCTGGTTTAAAACAAGGAGCGAGATTGCCGCATTCACCCTGGGACCGGCCAGTTTCCTGAGCGTCCCCGGAGAGATCTACCCGGAACTGGTCAACGGAGGGGTGGAGTCACCGGAAGGAGGAGATTTTCAAATCCCCTCAGTGCCGGCAGAGAATGATCCCTCCCTGCGGGAACTGATGCCGGGAAGTTACAGGTTCATCATCGGGCTCTCCAATGACGAGATAGGCTACATTGTGCCCAAAAGCCAGTGGGATACAGAGCCTCCCTATACATACGGGGAAGATGATGCACCCTACGGGGAAGAAAACTCCCTGGGCCCTGAAACGGCTCCCATTTTGTACGAAGCATACAGGAAAATCCTGGAGCGATGAAATCTTATGAAATCCGGTGAAAACTGAACAAACCTGAAGAATTGTGATGAAACCTGAAGAAATCTGAATAACTTATAGAAATCTACCCAACTTAACACAACACATGATGAAAAAAACAATCTTTCTGTCAGCCTGCCTGCTGGTCACACTGGTGATATCACAGGCCCAGCCAGGCAAAGAAAATGTACGTATTGTGGTCACACCCGACCACGACAACTGGACCTACAACAGGGGTGAAACAGCCACTTTTGATATCACGGTCCTCCAGTATGACGTACCCATAAAGAATGTGAAGATATTCTACCAGGTAATGCCTGAAAAGATGGATCCCATCAAATCCGATACCCTGGTACTGAAAAAAGGAACTGCCACCATTAAAGCGGGGACCATGCATTCGGCCGGATTTTTACGTTGCCGGGTCACAGCCTATGTGAATGGCAAAACTTACAGTGACTATACCACCGTAGCATATGAGCCGCTGAAGATCGAACCTACCACTACCCTTCCGGATGATTTTATGGATTTCTGGAACAGTGCCAAAGCAAAACTCGCAGAGGTTCCGGTGGAGCCGCTGCTCACCCTGCTTCCGGAAAAATGCACACCTGATCTGAATGTTTACCATGTGCGGATAAACAATATCTCCGGTCACATTTATGGCATCCTGGCTGTACCGAAAAAACCGGGCCGGTATCCTGCCATCCTGCATGTACCGGGTGCCGGTATCAGACCCTATTCCGGAGATATCGCCAATGCAGAAAAGGGAGTAATAACCTTTCAGATCGGCATACACGGGATACCTGTCACCATGGAACGGTACATATACCAGGATCTTGGTTCCGGGGCAGTTGGCCGTTACTATATCACGAACATGGATGACCGGGAGCGGTACTATTATTACCGTGTATACCTGGGATGTGTGCGTGCAGTGGATTTCATTTATACCCTGGATGCATTTGACGGAGAAACCGTATCTGTTTTCGGTGGCAGCCAGGGCGGAGCCCTCTCCATCGTAACAGCCGGACTCGACCCACGCATCAAGTACCTGGTATCTTCCTACCCGGCGCTGTGCGACCTGACCGGATACCTGCATGGAAGAGCAGGTGGCTGGCCCCATCTCTTCACAGATGATTTTACCAATAAGGATGAGAAAATTGAAACATCCCGCTATTATGATGTGGTCAATTTTGCAAGATTTGTGAAGGCAGAGGGTTTATATACATGGGGGTATAATGATAATGTATGTCCCCCCACATCCACCTACGCAGCATACAATGTGATTACCGCACCCAAGAAGCTGGAACTCTTTCTGGACACCAGGCACTGGACCTATCCCGAACAGCGTGAAATGAGAAACCGGTGGATAGTGGAGAAGTTGTTGAAGAAATATTAATGCTTAATTTAGCCGCATAATCGGATCATTGCGGATAATCGGAAAACTATGGCGCTTGATAATGTTATTTCCCTTGAAAATGCGGTCATTGCAGTAGATGAGCATATTGTATTGACAGATGTGAATCTCTCGGTTGAAAAAGGGGAGTTTGTCTACGTTATCGGAAGGGTCGGAAGCGGCAAGACCAGCCTGATCAAGACGATCAATGCAGAATTGCCCCTGAAAGAGGGTACCGGGACCGTAGCCGGCTTCAGGATTGATAAGATCAAACGCAAAGAGGTCCCCTACCTAAGAAGAAAACTGGGTATTGTATTTCAGGATTTTAAACTACTGACAGACAGGACCGTGGAAAGCAACCTGGAGTTTGTCCTGAAGGCTACCGGATGGAAAAACAAGGGAGAGATCAAGGACAGGATTGCAGAGGTACTTGAAAAGGTGGACCTGGGATACAAGGGTTATAAAATGCCGCACCAGCTTTCCGGGGGAGAGCAGCAGCGTGTGGTAATTGCCAGGGCACTGCTCAATGATCCGGAGATCATCCTGGCCGACGAACCCACCGGTAACCTGGATCCGGCCACTTCGGACGAGATCATGAAGATCATGGTCGATATTTCCGAAAACGGACGCGCTGTCATGATGGCTACCCATAATTATAATCTGATCAAGCACTTCCCGTTCCGTACCCTGATTTGTAAGCAGGAAAAACTGAAGGAAGCGAATTTGAGTGAAGCAGACATTGACAGGATGATCAAGAATGAATAGGACCACCCCATGGATGTGAACGTTTATACCCTTCAGGAGTTAGCATCGCATGTCCTTCCCATTCTTTCAGACAACACCCGCGTAACACCCCTGAGCCCGTTGCGTCTCGACTCCTACCTGCATAATCCTAGGGCAGCCGAAGCTGATCCCGTACTCTTTGAATTGCACATTGACAACCAGCTGGTTGCCTACCGGACCGTGTTGCCTGATCTTTTCTATGACAGTGAAGGAAGGCCCCAACGGTTTGCCTGGCTCAGCGGCAACTGGGTGGATCCCCAATACAGGAGACAGGGCCTCTCCACACGGTTACTTAAACAGGTTGTTGAACACTGGGAAGGCAGGCTGATCTATACCAATTATGCACCTGCATCCAGGGCTGTCTATGACAAGAGCGGGCAGTTCCGGTTACTTGCCGGCAGGACGGGGTACCGGTTCTATTTGCGGTCCGCCGCCCATGAATTACTGAAGGAGAGGTCCGGGGACCTTGCATTGCTTAAAGCAGGTGACGGGCTTATCAACAGGTTCCGGGAAGGCAGGCTCAGCAGGTTTCAGCCGGTGGATGATTCACAATGCAGGGTAGAAATATATGATGCACTCTCAGGGAAAGAGGAAGGGAAAGGGAAAGAGGAAGTGGAAGCGATGGTGAAACGGTTACAGCAGGGATCATTGTTCGGAAGGGATGGAACCATATTCGACTGGATCCTGCAATATCCCTGGATTACAGAGCAGAAAGGGGAGCCGGTAAATTACCATTTCTCTTACAGCGCGTCCCGTTTTAAAAATATCGTATTGCATTTCACCCTTCCCGTTACCGGGAAGCAGGGGCTTCTCTGGATGACCCTCCACAATAACCGGTTAACCGTTCCCTACCTGTTTTACGAGGAGATCTCCCTGCTGCCGCTGATGGCCCGCACCGTGCTCCACACCATGATCCGGAACAACTGCACCCACACCACGGTCCGCGATCCCGGGCTGCAGCAACAGTTAAAAGCTTATCGTAAATGGTTTCTGCTCATACGCCGGATGCCGCAGCTGATCTTTGCCCATAATAAACTGCTGGATCTTATTCCGGCCGGCCGGAAGATCCACGACGGAGACGGGGACGTGGTGTTTACAGGGTAATCAGTAACGGATGATGTTCCTTCCAAAAGGCTGCTTAATGAGATAGTAGAGTAACTCGGCCTTAATGGCTTCCAGGGCAGGTGTATCGAACAACTCCATGGGGATCCGCTGCATAAAACCGGGCTTGCCGGTACGTTTTATCCCTGCAGTGCCAAAGAGCGCATCCATTTGATGTTTTCCCAGCAATGCATCAATAACATGTTCCGGGATACCATCACTGGTAAAGGGAAACGAAAAATAGCGGGTAGAGACCCCGAACCGCTGTTGCAACTCATCCACACTGGAGATGACCTGCGTAATGATATCACCGGGGTCCAGTGCCGAAAGGAGTGGATGGTCCATGGAATGGCCCCCGATATCAAAACCCCAGGACAGCAGCTCCTTTACCTGCCCGGTGGTCATATAGACCGGATGATCCTTCAGGTAATCCGAAAAACTGAGATCCAGTTCCGCGGCCAGTCCCTCCAGCAACGGTTGCTGTGCATAGGTTGCCAGGCGGATCGCTTCCTCCGCCTGATCCTCCTGTATGGCCAGATAGTCCGCAGCTTTTTCCCGGGCACAGCAGTTCTCCCTGAGGGCATGGATCAGCAAACTGGCCTTATAGCGAAAAAACAGGGCCCTGTTGTCGATAAAATCATTGTTCAGAAAGAAGAGAGCCGGCACCCCTTTTTTCCTGAGCAGCGGGGCGATGATCTGATGACACTCCGCCAGCCCGTCATCAAAAGTGAGCACCATTTTTCTGCCATTTTTCGCCATCCCGGGCTCCTTCAACACTGCTCCTATACTTACGGGTTCAAACCAGCGTAACAGATCTTCCAGATCCTGTTCGAACGCTTCCACACTTCGCATGCGGTAGAGGTGGGTGATATGGGGAAGCTGATCCCGGGCCACTGTATGATAGAAAGGGAATACCAGTGATTGCCCCGTAAGCTTTACCATCCTTCCAGGGTTCCCGTAGCGGGCAATTCGAGAAATGATCCTTCTTGCCTTATCCATGTTTGCGGATCTTATGCAGTATGAAGGGAACCCTGCTGAACGTTACCTCCTGGTATGTTTTCGGTGTGGCTCCGAATCCGGCAAAAAAACGTGCCACAGAAGGAATACCGGAACCTTCAAAATCGAGTGTCAGCCCGGAACCGGCGTGTTCACGGATAAACGTATCCAATATACGGAACATCCCCCTCTCCGCTTTCCCCTGCTCACCGGATGCAGAAACCATGTATATGGCCCGGCTTCTGCTGAAAACAAAGAGGGCCGCGGCACACAGTTTCCCTCCTGACCGTACACCATATATCCTGCCCGCCCTGTGCTCCATGATGGTGTCCAGCAGGTTTTTCATCCAGTTGTAATCTTTCCGGGAGCGCTCAATTACATCATTATCACGCTTCAGGGCCACCAGTTCCTCAACAGCTACCTCCTTATCCACAACGGCATTGATCTCATCTGCTTTTTTGATGTTGCGCCTGGCATTGGTTGAAAAAGCGGACCGGAGCGTTTCATAATCCGGTTGCATCTCCAGCACATAGTTGGTTTTGTCCTCAACTCTGAAAGGATCCTCTTCCCCCACCAGATTCTGCGTATTGAATTGCATGGAAGCAAACCTGAATTTTCCGTACAGCTTCATCAGCATCTCCCTGATCAGGGTGGTATCCACATACTCCTTGCTGAAAATACCCAGTTGCTGGGTATACAGCGGTTGGTAGATATACCTCACACCATACTTTCTCCGCCACACCACCGGCATAATAAAGCGGTAGTCATCCGCCACCAGGGCCGACCAGTGGTCCGCCACCCTGTCAAGGTACCAGGAATAGGGATAAATGGTCTCTGCAGCTGATCCGGAGACCACCGCATCCCACCTTTCCGTATCGATTTGCTTTCTATGCAACCAGGTAAAATGCACTTTCTAGTTCGCTATTTCACTGTTAACCTTGGTCTTTTATCCATCTGCTCCCCGTCACACATCGAGCCTGACAACGGTGATCCCTGCACCACCCCGGTCCACATGCTCATCTCCGTACCACTCCACCAGGTCCACCGTGTGCAGGTACTCCCTGATCAACTGACGGAGGATCCCGTTGCCTTTCCCGTGCAATATCCTCAATTCACGGGCATTGACCATAATGGCCTCATCAATAAAATCCACCACGAGTTCCATGGCCTCATCTGCCCTTTTTCCCCGCAAATCGATGTCGGGACGGAAGCTAATCCTGCGGGTACTCACGTTCCACGTCCCCAGCTCCACTTTTGATTTATCTTTGATCCGCAGCCGGCCGGCTTCCTCTGCACTGATCTTCTCCAGCTGACCGATCCGGGTAGTGGTTTTCAGCATTCCAAAGGCAACCACACATTTCTCCCCTTTGATCTCCAATACCTCACCGGGGATCTCCTGCTCCCGGATGCGCACCATATCCCCCACCCTGATCTCCGGATCCTCTTTCTCCTGCTTCTGAGCCAGTGTCTTTTTCGACCGTTGCCTCAAATCGGGCCGCCTGGCCTCCAATTCACTGCCCTTCCGCCGGATCTCCTTTAATTGCTTTTCAACTTTCAGCTCCTCTTTTCCTTTCTCCACTTCAAGATTCTCCTTAAAAGTTTCCAGCTCCTTACGCACTTCACGGGTACGTTCCTTTTCGGCTTCAGCTTCCCTGATCTCCCGGATGGTCTGTTCAATCTTTTTATTAACACCGGCAAGCATGGCATCTGCCTTCGACCTGGCCTCCTTTACGATGACTTTACGTTGTTTCTCACTCTCCTTCAGTTCACCTTCATAGCGCCTCATCAGCTCCTCCAGTTTCTTCTCCGACTGTCTGATCCGCTGCCTCTTGCTTTCCCAGTATTTCTTATCCCGCAGGATCTCCCGCAGGTGCCTGTCAAAATCGATATGGTCCTTACCCACTTTTTCGGCAGCCTGGCTCAATACCTCTTCCGGCAGGCCTATTTTCCGGGCTATCTCAAAGGCAAATGAGCTTCCTGGTTTGCCCACCTGCAACTGGTAAAGGGGCTGCATCCGCTGGTTGTCAAAAAGCATGGCACCGTTGACGATCCCTTCAGCGGAGGTAGCATAGTGTTTCAGGTTAGTGTAGTGGGTGGTAATGATACCGCTGGTTCCGGTGCTGTTCAATTGTTCCAGAATCGATTCGGCGATGGCTCCCCCCAGCATCGGTTCTGTACCGGTACCGAATTCATCGATCAGGATCAGTGTATCGGCAGCGGCATGTTTGACAAAGTATTTCATGTTAAGCAGGTGGGAACTGTAGGTACTCAGGTCATTATCGATGGATTGTTCATCTCCTATATCGATAAAGATCCCGGCAAAGAGTCCGAAAAGGGATGATTCCCCGCACGGAACCAGTAGTCCGCATTGCACCATATACTGCAGCAATCCGATTGTTTTCAGGCATACGGATTTCCCTCCGGCATTGGGACCCGATATCAGCAGGATCCGGTTGTTGCCCTGGAGGTGGAAAGAGAGCGGGACCACCTCCCTGTTCTCCTCCTGAAAGGCCAGATACAATAGTGGATGAACAGCCTCCCTCCAGTCAAATAACTGTTCATTCTTCAGCCGGGGACGTACCGCACCGATGCGTTGTGCAAACAGGGCCCTGGCCCTTATAAAATCAATGGTGGAAAGGAATTCCTGTGTCTGAAGCAGGTCAGGGATATAGGGACGGATATCTGTTGTAAACTCCACCAGGATCCGGATAATTTCCCTTCGCCCGGCATACTCCAGTTCCCTGATGCCGTTGGAAAGCTCCACCACCTCGGCCGGTTCGATAAAAACAGTCTTTCCCGTGGCCGATTCATCGTGGATAAGTCCTCCAAGTTTTCGCTTATTCCCGGCCATGACCGGGATCACAGGGCGCCCGTTCCTGTATGTTGGAGCAGCATCTGCGTCCACCCATCCTTCCCGTTGGGCGCGACTCAGTACCTGGTTCAGTTTTTTCGATACGGCGCCCTGCTTCTCCTGCAGGCTCCTCCTGATCTCCCTGAGGGTGGATGAGGCATTGTCCCGGATCTTCCCGTGCCTGTTCAGTATCTTCTGAATGCGGTCATGTACAAAAGGAAATAGTTTGACAGGTTTACAGAGCGCTGTCAGCGCCGGATACTGCTCCTCCTCATCCGATTTGAAGAAATGGAGGATGGCACGTATGGAATCCAGGCTCCTTGCCAGGTCAAACACCTCTTCCGTAAGCAGATAGGTGCCTTCAACCTCCGCTTTTTTCAAAGCCTCCCGGGTATCGATGAAGTGCTCGATGGGAAAGGACTCTTCCTGCTGAATGACCTGTCTTAATTCATTCACCAGGTCCAGTTCCCGGATAATGGCTTCATAGCCGGTCATGAAACTCATCTGATCCACCCGCTCCCTGCCGGGCTCAAAGAGACAATGGGATTTGATCAGTTCCCGGATGCGGTCAAATCCAATTTTCGTCTCAAATTGTTCGGGATATATCAAATCAGCTCTTTTTTTAACGCAATGGAGCGATAATTCCTCAAATGTAATAACTTGTTAAAAAAAGTTGGCTTTATATAGCAATCAAATTAACACAACCTCAGTTATGGCAAAAAGAAAAATCAACATGGGCATGGTAGGTGGCGGACCCGGTTCTTTCATTGGCCGCGTTCACTATATGGCTGCAATGCTGGATGGACAGATAGAGCTGGTATGCGGTGCATTCAGCTCCAGCCCGGAGAAATCAAGGATCACCGGTGCAGAATACTACCTGCCGCCCGAAAGGGTATATGGCTCCTACCGGGAGATGATCGAGCAGGAGGCACTGCTTCCGGAAGGCACCAGGATGGACTTTGTATGCATTGTAACGCCCAACCATCTCCATTTCGAACCGGCCAAACTGGCCATGGAGCATGGATTTCATGTGGTATGCGACAAACCCCTGTCCCTGGATGCCGATGAAGCTCAGGTGATGGTCAGGATCACGGAGGAGACAGGCAGGCTGTTTGTCCTGACACACACATACTCGGGCTACCCCATGGTGAAAGAGGCAAGAAAACTGGTGCAGGACGGAGCCCTGGGAAAGATCCGCAAGGTAGTGGTGGAGTATCCACAGGGATGGCTCAGTGAACCGCTCGAAAAAACAGATCATGTGCAGGCTTCATGGCGGGGAGATCCCAAACGGTCGGGTAAGACATGCTGCGTGGGAGATATCGGTACCCATGCGTTTCATCTGGCCGAATATGTGACCGGGTTGAAGGTGGATCTGTTAATGTCGGATCTGAGTACCCTGGTCCCCGGCCGGGTACTGGACGATGATGCCAACATGCTGTTACATTTTGATAACGGTGCCAGGGGCGTGCTCTATGCAAGCCAGATCTCCGCCGGTGAAGAAAATGCAATTAAGCTGCGGGTATACGGAGAAAAAGGAGGAGTGGAATTCAACCAGATGGAACCCAACACATTAATAATCAAGTGGCTGGATAAACCCATTGAGGTGAGACGCACCGGAACCGGTTTTGTAAGTGAGATTGCCGCCTACAACACCCGGGTTCCGGCAGGCCACCCGGAAGGATATATTGAAGCCTTTGCCAATATTTACCGCAATGCAGCCACCTGTATGCAACACATGCTGGAAGGTACGGAACCTCCCGCGGAGGCCATGGACTATCCCACCATTTACGATGGACTGCGGGGAATGAGATTTGTGGACAAAGCGGTGGAGAGTTCGGAAATAAAAGCATGGGTTGAAATCTGATAACTATTTTTAGTCAATTCCAATGAGAACGCAACAAACAATATCATTACTACTTCTTTTTCTGCCGTTCCTGAACATGGAAGGACAGGTGGATCTGGACTACCAACAACCTTCCAAAGAGATCCTGGAACTGGTGGATGTCCCCCAGGCACCTTCTGTAAAGATTGATGACAACGGTGAGCATATGATACTGCTTTACCGGGATGCATTTATCAGCATCGCTGACCTTTGCAGGAAAGAGCTCAGACTGGCGGGGCTCCGGATTGATCCGGCCACTCATACCGGAAGCCGGGTATATTATTACAATAATCTAAAAATCAAGGACCTGTCTGAAAGAAATTCCAAGATCCGGACGGTAACCGGACTGCCGGAGAATCCCAGGCTGGCCAATTTTTCATGGTCGCCCGATCAGACAAAAATGGCTTTTACTCATACTACCGGCTCCGGCGTTGAGGTCTGGGTGCTGGATATAGCAACTGCAGCTGCCCGAAGGCTAACCAGGGCCAATGCCAATGCCACGCTTGGCAGTGTGATCAACTGGTTTGCAGATGGTGAGTCACTCCTTGTAAAAATGGTATCACCGGAACGTGAACCACTGATCGATACTGAACATGTTGTTCCCACCGGTCCAAACATATCCGTTGCCACCGGAAAGAAGGCCCAGAACCGCACCTATCAGGATCTGCTCCGGAATAAAAATGATGAGCACAACTTCCGGCAGCTATCCCTCTCAGAGATTCATAAGGTGTCCATGGACGGAACCAGTGAGTTATGGTCAGGCAGTGACATGTATGGTGACATCACCTTCTCGCCCGACGGCCGTTATGTGATGGTTGAAACCATACAAAAACCATTTTCCTACCTGGTGCCATATTACCGGTTTCCTTCAAAGACAACCATATATACCAGCGATGCGGCAAAAGTAGAGACTGTACTGCAGGTACCCCTTATCGAGGATCTGCCAAAAGGATTCATGGCTGTCAGGGAAGGCAGAAGGAGCTTTCAGTGGCGCAGTGACAAACCTGCCACCCTGGTATTTGCCATGGCGCTGGACGGTGGTGACCCAAAAAATGAGGTGGCATACCGGGATGAACTGTTTCAGCTGACCGCACCTTTCAACGGAACGCCTGTCCCGCTTCTGAAGACCATCAACCGGTTTTACCAGATACAATGGGGGAATGATGAACTGGCTGTAGTTCATGATATCTGGTGGAACAACAGGAATATGAAAAGTTATATCTTCAATCCTTCCGATGCATCCCGGGATCCGGTCATCCTGTTTAACCGTAACTATCAGGACCGGTATGGAGATCCGGGACGGTTCGTTACAAGAAGAAATGTTTGGGGAAACCGGGTGTTAAGTCTCAAGGGTATAAAAGCTTACCTGCTGGGAAACGGTTATTCGAAAGAGGGTCAGTTTCCCTTTCTGGACCAGATAGACCTCAAAACCAAAACTGTTAAACGCCTCTACCGTTCTGGGTACACGGACCGGCTGGAGAATCTGAACAACTT
>JANTFK010000023.1 GCA_024763595.1 Bacteroidales bacterium
CTTAACATGTGACGGCAATTATGCAGCTGCACATATTGCTTACATGTTTAGTGAGGTAGCTGCCATCTATCCCATTACCCCTTCATCCAACATGGCAGAACATGTGGATGAATGGTCGGCCAATGGCAGAAAAAATATTTTCGGAGAGACCGTCAGGGTTGTTGAAATGCAATCAGAAGCAGGTGCCTCCGGAGCTGTTCACGGATCACTTCAGAGTGGAACACTCACCTCAACCTTCACTGCATCCCAGGGTCTTTTATTGATGATCCCCAATATGTATAAAATCTCCGGCGAATTGTTGCCGGGTGTATTTCATGTATCGGCGCGCAGTGTGGCAGCGCAGGCGCTTTCCATTTTTGGCGATCACAGTGATGTCATGTCAACCCGGAATACCGGTTTTGCCATGCTGGCCACCGGAAGTGTCCAGCAGGTAATGGACCTGGCCGGTGTGGCCCACCTGGCATCCATCAGGACCCGGATCCCCTTTCTCCATTTCTTTGACGGGTTCCGGACCTCCCATGAGATACAGAAGGTGGAAGTACCGGAAGAGGAGGATCTGGCCGGTTTACTGGATACGGATGCCCTGCAGGCATTCAGGAACAATGCACTAAATCCGGAACATCCTGTTACCAGGGGTACGGCGCAAAATCCTGATATCTACTTCCAGGCCAGGGAAGCAGCCAATAAGTTCTACGATGTGGTCCCTGATGTGGTTGCAGCTTATATGAAAGAGATATCCAGGCTTACGGGCCGGGAATACAAACCTTTCACCTATTACGGAGCAGAAGATGCTGAAAACATTGTGATTGCCATGGGCTCCGTAACAGAAACCGTCAAAGAGGTGGTTGACTACCTGAATGCAAAAGGTGAAAAAACCGGATTGATTACCGTCCATCTTTACAGACCTTTCTCGGCCAGATACTTCCTGGATGTTCTTCCCAAATCGGTGAAGCGCATTGCAGTCCTTGACCGGACCAAAGAGCCGGGAGCCAATGGCGAGCCCCTCTACATGGATGTGAAAGATATCTTCTACGGAAGAGAGCATGCCCCGCTTGTTGTGGGAGGCCGTTACGGGCTTTCATCCAAAGATACCACACCGGCCATGATCCTTTCTGTGTTTAATAACCTCGGAATGAAAGAACCCAAGAACGGGTTTACCGTTGGGATCGTGGATGATGTTACCTTCTCTTCCCTGCCTCTTCTCCCTGAGATATCGCTGAGCGAGAACGGTACTTTTGAAGGTAAATTCTACGGATTGGGCTCGGATGGAACCGTGGGAGCCAATAAGAACTCCATTATGATCATCGGTGAATCGACCGATAAATACTGTCAGGCATATTTTGCTTATGATTCCAAGAAATCAGGCGGTATCACCACTTCCCATCTCAGGTTTGGAGATAACCCCATCCGTTCACCATACCTGGTGGGTACACCTGATTTTGTGGCGTGCCACGTCAGTTCCTACCTGGAAAAATATGATATGTTGAAGGGACTGAAAGATGGGGGCGTTTTCCTGCTGAATTCCATCTGGGATGAGCAGGAGACCGTGAATCACCTGCCCGACCATATGAAAAAATATATGGCCGATCACAATATCAGGTTCTACATCATCAATGCCACCAAGCTGGCCCAGGAGATTGGACTGGGGAACCGGACCAATACCATCATGCAATCGGCATTTTTTAAGATCGCTGATATTATTCCTTACGATAAAGCGGTGGAGGCGATGCGCAGATTCATCATCAAGAGCTTTGGCAGAAAAGGAGAAGAGGTGGTCAATATGAACTTTGCTGCGGTTGAAAAGGGTGGAGATGTAACCAGAATAGAGGTTTCCGAAGCATGGAGCAAGCTGGGTGACACTGAAACCGGTGCGGATCATGATGGTATTCCCGGGTTTGTAAAGAACGTAGTAATACCCATTAATGATCTGAAAGGAGATGACCTCCCGGTAAGTACTTTTGTGGGCCGTGAAGACGGAACTTTCCCCCCGGGAACAACACAGTACGAGAAGCGGGGTATTGCTGTAAATGTACCGGAATGGATCGCTGATAACTGTATTCAATGTAACCAGTGTGCCTATGTATGTCCGCATGCTGCTATCCGTCCCTTCCTGATCGATGAGGAGGAGGCCAAATCGCTGCCCGAGGGTACCCCGACCCTGAAAGCCATTGGAAAGGCTTTTGCCGGACTTCAGTATAAGATCCAGGTATCGGTGCTTGACTGTACCGGTTGCGGCGTCTGTGTAGACGTATGCCCGTCAAAAGTCAAGTCGCTTGAGTTGAAACCCTTGTCAACGCAGGAAGCTGAAATTCCGCGTTGGGATCATCTCGTTAAAGAGGTATCCTACAAGGATCACCTGGCTGATAAGAAGCAGACGGTGAAGAACAGTCAGTTCGCCCAGCCCCTGTTTGAGTTTTCCGGAGCCTGTGCAGGTTGTGGAGAGACTCCTTATATTAAGCTTATTACACAGCTATACGGGGACCAGATGATGGTGTCCAATGCCACCGGTTGTTCCTCCATTTATGGTGGTTCTGCTCCTTCTACCCCTTACTGTGCCAATGTGAACGGGCAGGGTCCTGCCTGGGCCAACTCCCTTTTTGAGGATAATGCGGAGTATGGATTCGGCATGGCAATTGGCGTAATGAAAAACCGTGAACGTATTAAAAACAAGATGCTGGCTGCCATGGATGAGGTCAAACCAGCTTCTAAAGAGGCTTTTGCGGAGTGGATCGATTCCATGGAGGATCTGGAAGTGTCTAAAGTTACTTCATCCAAAGTATTGGAGGCGCTGGAACATGAGAAGCATGCGGTGGCAGAGGAGATTAAAGACCTCAAACAATACCTGGTGAAAAAGTCTGTCTGGATCTTTGGGGGTGACGGATGGGCTTATGACATCGGGTTCGGCGGATTGGATCATGTCATTGCTTCCGGAGAGGATGTGAATATCCTGGTTTTAGATACAGAGGTTTACTCCAATACAGGCGGACAGGCTTCCAAGGCAACGCCGGTGGGTGCAGTGGCCAAGTTTGCAGCTTCCGGGAAGAAGATCCGTAAGAAGGACCTGGGTATGATCGCCATGACATATGGTTATGTATACGTGGCACAGGTTGCCATGGGAGCCAGTCAGTCCCAGTACCTGAAAGCCATCCGGGAAGCCGAAGCCTATCCCGGACCTTCTCTGATCATTGCCTATTCTCCGTGTATTAACCATGGTCTGCGGGCAGGTATGGGTAAAGCACAAAGCCAGGAGAAACAGGCTGTTACAAGCGGGTACTGGCACCTCTACCGCTTCAATCCCCTTCTGGAGAAGGAGGGCAAGAATCCTTTCTCTCTCGATTCCAAGGAGCCCCAGTGGGACCAGTTCCAGGATTTCCTGAAATCAGAGGTCAGGTATACTTCACTGATAAAATCGTTCCCTGCTGAAGCTGCGGAACTGTTCCAGGCAGCCCAGGTCAATGCCAAATGGCGTTATGACAGCTATGTACGTATGGCCAGCCTCGATTTTGCGCCCACCTTTTAAATCCGGAACATCTGAGGAGGCCGGGTTGATACAAGATCTGGTGACCATGAGTGAAAGATAAGAAAGAGGCTGTATCAAAAGGTACGGCCTCTTTCTCGTTATACCCGCTCGTCGCTAACCCAATCATCCGGTACACCTACATTTTTTTTTAACTTTGCCGGTAAATTAGAGGATTTGGGAAGATTGGTTTCCATTGATTACGGAACGAAACGAACCGGTGTGGCAGTAACCGATCCCGGGCAGATGATCGCATCACCCCTGGAGACGGTGCTTACTCATGAATTGATGCATTTTCTTGGATCCTATATGGAAAAGGAGAAGGTGGAAATGCTTGTGGTAGGCCATCCGAAACAGATGGATAATTCAGATTCCGGTTCCATGAAGCAGATCCGGTTTTTTGTCCGGGCGTTCAAAAAGCGCTTTAAGGAGGTTCCGGTGGCATGGGTGGATGAAAGGTTCACATCCAGGCTTGCCATGGATGCGCTGGTTACGGGGGGGATGAAAAAAAAGGAACGGAGGGTGAAGGGTAACGTGGATAAAGTGAGTGCTGCCATCATACTGCAATCCTACCTGGAGCAACGGAACAATCTCCCGGGAGTAGATATTAATTAAAACATAATCAGGTTTGAGTTAACATGGAATTACCGGTATATGTATACGGGATGTCGGTATTGAGAAAAGTGGCATCCGAGATTAGTGAAACAGAGGATGGACTGGATCAGTTGATTGCAGATATGTTTGAGACCATGAGGGCCAGCGATGGGATCGGGCTGGCTGCTCCACAGGTTGGGAAGTCGCTGCGGATTTTCGTGGTAGACACCAGCCCGGCAAGCGAAGACAGGGATGAGCCTGAATTAAAGGATTTCAGGAGGGTCTTTGTCAATCCCATTATTCTGGAAGAGTGGGGGGATCCATGGGCCTTTGAAGAGGGTTGCCTCAGCCTTCCCAAGATCAGGGAAGAGGTGACACGACCCCCCAATGTCCGGATCGAATATTTTGATGAGCACTGGGAACTGAAAGAGGAGGTGTTTGACGGGGTCCGGGCCCGGGTTATCCAGCATGAATATGATCACCTGGAGGGAAAATTATTTATTGACCGCATCAATCCCATTCGCCGGAAATTACTGTCTGCCAGGTTGAATGCCATCAGCCGGGGGCGGATTGACATCGATTATAAAATCGTATATCCCAGGAAATAGGGATGAATTGATTATCTTGTAGTCCATCCATCATGGACCAGAATATGATAAGACTTTGTAGTATTGTAACGATTATAGGCCTGTGCTCCTTTTCTGCAAAAGCACAGGATGATGCGCTGTTGCAGCGTCAATTTGCATTTTTTGATACCCTGAGGGGTAGTTTTGAAGGGTATCAGTCGAGCGATTGCAAAAATACCATCTCTTACCACAGTCTGCGAAACGATGTTACGGAGGGACTGATTACCAGGGCATCAGATGGCACCATGGATATTGAATGGGAGACACAGCAGCTCCCGGAAACGTTTTCATCCGACGGTGCCTGGTTCGTATGGCTGGCAGCCACCGATCTGACCGATAAAAGTGTAGCCTTTGAGATCTCTGTTGACGGGAAGCATCGTTTTACCAGCCATTCTGGAGAGGAAACCTCATGGAGCCTGACCCATCCGGAGGGCGGTATCCTGACATACCATACTTTCGATATTGACGGGAATGGTGACAGCCACGGTTATATGGCCCTGTATGCACCGGGGAAGTGGCTGCATCCGGGAAAATCATTACACATCCGGATGGTGGGAGAAGCCGCCGGAGAACATGTCTGGATCATTGTGTTCAGGGCCGATGATGTGATGCAGTATCTGGAGGAGTACACCGCCATCCAGGTGTGGCTGGACATTTCCATTCATAAGGTGCAGGAAGCGCATGAAGTCGTTGTAACCGCCCCGGCCATGCTTGCCGGTAAAGTATTGAACTATCGCTCAGGGGAGCAGGAGGGCAGTGTGGTAATGGAGGAACTTAACGATACCGCTGCTGCCTGTTTCAGGCTGGAGAGAACGATCAGGGACCGGCGCTTCACCATGTATGATGATCGCAGCGAATTGGTGGACCTGGAACACCTGCAGAGCGATACGGTAGTCCGGAAAATCTTACACAAAGCTGTGATTATCAATAAGCTATCATTTGAGAACGGGTATCTGAACATCGCCTGTCGCCGCCGTTATATACCTGGAACCGTAGAAAGCCTGCTGGCCCTGAACGGTTCAAAACTGAGCAGGGGGGATATTTTACTTATGAACTCCAGTCACCAGGACATTGCCTGGATGGATAGTCCGGAGAAGTGTATACTGGAAAGGGATACGATGCTGATCTCACCGCTCATTGAACAGGCTGCCATCAACCCTGCTTACCGTTTTGATATTGAGGATGCCCTCATGATCAGGGAGTACATTGGGCGTCATCCTGATAAAAAGGATCACATCCGGCAGCTGTTGAAAGGAGGGCAGATCTCCTGCGGCGGAGGTTTTACTCAACCCTATGAAGAGAGCTATTCAGGAGAGTCACTGGCCAGGCAATTCTATTTTGGTAAAAAGTGGCTGAAAGATCAGTTTGATTATGATGCGAATGTATACTGGAATGTGGATGTACCGGGAAGGACTTTGCAGATGCCCCAGATCCTGAAAAAATCGGGTATCCCCTATATGATGATAAGCAGGCATGAGAAAGGTATTTTTAACTGGTACAGCCCTGACGGGTCAGCTGTTACAACTTACTCGTCCGGTCATTATGCTGCGGCTTACACCGCGCTGCATAAGGAGTTCTATGAAGTTGCCGGATACCTTGCCAGGAGCGCGCTGGAATGGGAAAAGTATTATTCAGGGGTATCGGCAAAAAATGTTGCACCTCTTCTGTCAGACTGGGATATGAGTCCCGCAAATGATTATTCCGAGATGATCAAGCAATGGGAAAGCATATCGGATGTGACCGGTGAAAATGGTAAGAGGACCGGCATTCAGCTGCCCGGCATCAGGATCGTGACTACACCCGAACTGTTTAGATCATTTATGGCTGCAACAGATTCGCTTACTTCCATCAGGGGTGAACGTCCGGCCCTCTGGCTCTATATTCACGGACCCGGCCACCAGAAAGCGCTGAAAGCAAGCAGGGAAGGGGATATCCTGCTGACCATGGCAGAAAAGTTTGCCACCATTGATGCCTTAACCACCGGTTCCCTGCCAGCCTATCCGTCAGGCCGGTTCAACAGCGCCTGGGAAGCTAAGATTTATCCCGATCATGGATGGGGTGGGAAACATGGCCAGATCACCGATGCGCTGTTCACCGGCAAATATATGTTTGCACGCAGCGAGGCATCACAATTGCTTGAAAACGCCATACGCTCCATCGCCTCCCAAGTGAAGACAAATCGTAAAAAAGGTATCCCGGTGGTGGTATTTAACAGCCTCAGCTGGAACAGGAGCGATCTGGTGAATGTGGAGATAGATCTGAATGAACAGGGCGCCGGGTCATTGGTCATGCATGATGGGAGCGGGAATGATATTCCTGTTCAGTACCAGGTTCAGGAGGAATTTCCTGACGGGACCATCAGGCAGGCCACTCTCTCTTTTATGGCTGTAGACGTACCTTCTGTTGGATACAAAACATTCTACCTGAAGACATTACCGAAAAAAACCGACTCCGGGCCCGCTACTTTGTCCTCGCTGGAGAACAACTATTTTACCATTGCCTTTGGCTCCGGTGGACTGTCCAGCATTTATGACAAAACATTGCAAAAGGAGTTAATCGATACCATAAAGTTTATGGCCGGAGAGCTCTTTACCATGCGATCTGCCGGAACCGGTGCCGGAGAGTTTGATAAGATACAGCAGCCTGATATGGAGGGTTTTGCGAAAACCGGGGATGATCCGGCTCCATGGATACCCGGAGAGTCCGGTGCCGTGTTCTCCAGCTGGTCTAAAAGGAGTAAGCTACCTTATGCCGTGGTTGAACAGCGGGTGATTTTGTATCATCAGCAAAAGCGGATTGATTTTGAAATTTCCCTGCTGAACTGGGAGGGTGTTTTGTTCCGCGAGTTTCGCATGGCTGTGCCGCTGAAAATGGCAAACGGACAGGTGAGTTACGAAGTGCCCTTTGGCGTGGTTGAAGTAGGAAAGGATGAAATGGAGGGGGCAGCCGGTGAAAGATACCTGGTACCGGCCAGGGAGCTCCATCCCAGGGGCATTGGGAACTGGATCGGTGCTTCGGATGCCCGGTACGGGGTCACACTCAGTTCCCCGGTTGCCGTTGCCGATTATATAGATCCTACTGATGATCCGCTCCCTTCGGTTATCCTTCAGCCCATATTGCTGGCCTCAAGACGAAGTTGTCACTGGGAGGGAAATGAATATTTGCAGACCGGAAATCACTATTTTACTTTCACCCTTACTTCCCATAAGCCCGGGTGGATCCAAGGTTATAAATCAGGCAGGGCAGCCAATGAAAAACTGGTCGCCGTGGTAAATCCGCACATCTATGCAGATGCCGGTCTGCCCTCAGCAAAGAGTTTCTTTTCCATAGATCAGGAAGATGTGGTGATCTCTGCCATCAAAAAATCAGAAGACGATGAGTCGGTGGTTGTCAGGATGTATGATCTCAAAGGGCAAACCAGGACGGTGCAACTCAATCATGATCCTGTTTTCAACAGGGCCGTCAGAACTACACTGATTGAGGAGAATAAGGAAGAGATCCCTTTAAAGAAAAGGCAGACAACCCTTTTACTTGGTCACCATGCCATAGAAACCGTTAAACTCTATCCCACACATTAACCGGGATCTTTAACGCTACACTCTTCCGGGCTGTCATAACCAACCAGGAGCAAGTCATGGTCGGTAACCTGGTAAAAACGATTGTAGATGCAGTATCCTACCCGTGAAAATACTCGTCGGATTTCAGGAGCATATCGATGTACTGGGCACGCTTGTATACAAAGGGATCGTTTACAGACTTGCTGCTCAGTTTACCACGGAATGCATCCAGGGAATCGTACCCCTTCCGGTCCATCCATTCCTCTATCTCTTCCAGCATGGTTTTTACATGATCTGTCCCGTTGTGGTAGAAGGTACTTACTGCCTGTACGGCTGTTGCCCCGGCCAGTAACATTTTAATGACATCGATGCCTTCATAAATGCCGTTATTGGCGATCACATCTGCATTGATCTGACCATGTGTCAGCCCGATGTAACGGATAGAAAGACGGTGATCGCTGGGTGTACTGAGATTCCAGGGCGATACATGTTTAACCACCTCCACATCGATGTCCGGTTCGAACAATCTATTGAACAGTACAATGGCATCGGCACCGGCCTGGTCAAAGTCCCTGATGGTTTTCAGTACATTGGTATAGAAGGGGCTCAGTTTCACACAGACCGGGATTTTTACAGCTGATTTAACAGCTTTGAGGAATTCGATCTGCTGAAGGATCACTTCATGTCCCGATTTTTCAAAATCCCTGGGTACGGCAAAAAAATTGAGTTCCAGACCGGCTGCCCCGGCCTCTTCCAGGAGTGTGGCGTATTCGATCCATGACTCCTTGTAAATGGCGTTAAGGCTGGCAAATACAGGAATGTTAAGTGCCTCAATGACTTTTTTCAGATTGAAAAGATGTTCTTTGGGACCGCCATGTTCGATCTTCGGAAACAGGTTGATCATTTCAGCATTGCGCTCGTCATAGGCTTCAAGCTGACTGCTCAGTTCATAATCTTCCAGCTGGATTTGTTCTTCAAACAGGGAGCGGTAAACCACTGCTGCAATCCCCGCTTTTTCTGCCTCTTTCAGTTTATTCAGGTTATTGACCATATTACTTGCACCCAGGATGAGTGGATTTTTCAGGGTGATACCCATGAGTTCGGTTGTCAGTGTTGCCATATATAAATATTTAAGGGTTTTAATGTTTCTGCTATATAAAACTATCAATTGCCGGCAAAAGTTCAAAGAAACCTGGAAAGTTTGACAGATATTTTTTTTATGGTGACATAGAGCAGGTAAAAGCGTTACCCGTTATCATGTTCGATCTGCAGAGAATTCCCGTGATCAGGGCGCTGTTTCCCTTTGCCTGTGGCTCACTTGCCGGTTACCCGGGGAAATGCGCTGTTCCGGTCACGGAGTTGCTGGTGGTTGCGCTGATGCTGTGGTTGATTCTGGTAATGATTTACAGACGATCATTGAGAAGGGCTGTATTACTTCCCTGGTCTGCACACGGCATCCTGTTCATGCTCTTTTTTCTGGCTGGTTCTGGCACCACCCTCCTTTCCGTGCCCCGTTTCCCCGGTCTGCCCGAGGAGGAACCGGTGTGGGTCAGGGGAGAGGTTACGGCTAACCCGAAAACGGGCAGGAACTACTGCTCTTTTGAACTGGTTCCCGTAATCCTTTTTACCAGGGATACCTTCTTTCTGTCAGAGACCCTGCTGCAGGTTTACATGAAAATACCGGCTGATTCGATGATGCCTGCTGCCGGGGAGATCTGGCAATTGACAGGAAAGCTCACACGCATCGGGAAAAGCGGTAATCCGGGTGCCCCCGATTATGCATCCATGATGCACCGGAAAAACTCCTGGTACCGTTTCTATGTGGACCGGTCATTGTCAAATCCTGCAGGCCGGTGTCATGCCCCGGCATCTTCCCGTCACAGGATCAGGGCAAACCTTCTCCGGGAAGCACTCTGGAAAAAGTGGAGAGGCAGCGATGAGAAGATCGCCCTGCTGAAAGCAGTGTGTCTGGGGGACCGGTCGGACCTTTCGGACCATATGCTTAAAATGTTTACCGGAGCCGGCGGTATGCATCTGCTGGCTGTATCCGGACTGCACCTGGGTGTGATCTGGTGGGTCCTGCAGCATCTCTTCTCCTGGATGGACAGGTTATTTCGCAACCGTTATTGCAGGGGACTCACCATCATAGCCCTTTTATGGATCTATGCCTTTGTGACTGGGTTCTCTCCATCGGTAAGCAGGGCTGTAACCATGCTTTCCATCTATACAGCCGGGCGCCTCCTTTCACACCGCATCCATCCGGTCAATACGATCCTGGTATCGGCTTTTCTGCTGATTCTTATTGATCCCCTCATTATGCTGAATGTGGGTTTTCAACTCTCCTACACAGCCATCCTGGGTATTATGGCCTTACACCCCCTTTTCAAAACCCGGATTCAAGCCGGTAACCGGCTGGTACGATGGCTATTGGAAGCTACTGGCGCCAGCCTTTCCGCCCAGGTGTGTACGGCTCCCCTGGTCATCTATTATTTTCACCAGATACCACTCTATTCCCTGATTACCAACCTGATTGCTTTTCCAGTGATCAGTGTGCTCATGGCCCTTTTTGTCCTTTCAGTGCCGGCAATGCTGACCGGGTTGTTTCATCCTTTATTAAATGATATGCTGATGGCGATGGCCGGCCTGATGACCCGTATCATGGAAATCATTGCTGCATTACCGGGAGCTGTTGTGAGTGAGCTCCAGCTTGAAAGGATCAGCTTATGCCTCCTGATGGTGAGCCTGCTGTTTCTATTCCTTGTGGTGAACAAAAGTTCCAGATTATACAGATATCTGCTTGCAGGATCACTTTTCCTGCTGCTGCTGTCTGGTAGCCTGTCCCGCTACAACAGCCGCTATTCTTCCGAAATGGTGATCGCTCATTTCAACCGGGCAAGTATGGTGACCTTCAGAGAAGGTGCCCGGGCGGATCATTATTTGTGGCAATATGACACCACATCCATCAACTATATGAATCAGTATATTGGGATGGCCTGGAACAGGCACCTGTATGAGAACCGGGTATTTATAATCGATGGTCCCGTTGCTGCCCGGGGAGCAGTATCCGGCTGTATCCCCCTCTCTTCAGGTATCTGGTATGCAGGGAACGACCAAATAAAAGGATGTTTAATCTCGGGTCTGCCAGGTGAGCAACAACTGATCAGGACAGCAGCATTCTGGGAGTGCTTCCGGCCGCTTCGGAAAGATTTCATGCTGTTATCCGGAGAGCCCGGAGATTTTCAGATTCCCCCGCTACCACTGGTGGGTGAGACTGATCTGATCGCTGACGGATCCAACCGGCGCTGGTATGTTGAAAGATTGAAGATTACCCGGGATAAACTGTATAACACCCGCCAGCAGGGCGCTTTTATGAAAAGGTGGTAAAAAACAGCGCTACTTTTCGCCCAATTGGACAATTATCTGTTTATTTACATGATATTTTTCTAATGGATTATGCACATTGTTATTGCAGGTGCAGGTGAGGTAGGTACACATCTTGCCAGGATGCTGAGCAGCGAGGAACACGACCTGGTTGTGATCGATAGTGATGCAGACCGGTTGAAGGCTGTCGGGAGTAATCTGGATGTACTTACCATTGAGGGTAATGCAAATTCCATAGCCCACCTGAAGGAAGCCAGGATAAATAAGGCGGATCTCTATATCGGCGTCACATATTCTGAGGATGTCAATGTGAATTCGGCCATTTTAAGCAAACGTCTTGGTGCCAGAAAATCCATTGCAAGGATTGATAATCAGGAATATCTGCTTCCAGCCAACAGGGAAATCTTTGAAAACCTGGGTGTCGATTATATGATTTACCCGGAGAAGATTGCTGCCCGTGAGATTGCGGGTCTTTTGTCTGAGACAGGAAGTACAGAAGTGGTTGAATTTTCAGGAGGTAAATTGCATATGTATGTGATCCGCCTGGAAAAGGAGGCGCCCATTATTGATAAAACACTGAAAGAGCTTACCCCGGATGAAAGTGGAATGAATTACAGGGCCGTGGCAATTACCAGAAAGGGACAAACACTGGTTCCGTCCGGTGATGACAGGTTTGAGGTGGATGACATTGTCTATGTCATCAGCAGTAAGAAGGGGTTAAAGGAATTGTATAAGTATTCGGGAAAGAAGCAGTTTGCCATACGCGATATCATGATCCTGGGGGGAAGCCGGATTGGAAGAAAGACTGCTGATTTACTCGAAAAGCAGCACTACATCAAACTGTTTGAAAAGGACCGGCAAAGGAGTTACCAGTTATCCAATCTGTTGAGCAATACCCTGGTAATTCACGGAGATGGCACAGATATGGAGCTTCTGCAACAGGAGGGGCTGGCAAAAATGGATGCCTTTATTGCGGTTACGGGTAATTCTGAGACCAATATCCTTTCCTGCCTGATTGCCAAGCAAATGGGAGTAAAAAGGACCATTGCGGAGGTGGAAAACATGGATTATATCAAGTTAGCCGAAAACATTGGAGTGGATACGATTATCAATAAGAAGCAGATCACGGCCAGCAGGATATTCCGCTTCACCATGTCGGAGGAGGTGTCCAGCATCAAATGCCTGACCGGAACAGAAGCAGAAGTGATGGAATTCCAGGTGAAACCCGGTGCTCCTGCCACCCGGGGCACACTGGCGGCAATTGATTTCCCGAAGGAGGCGATTATTGGTGGTGTCATCAGGGGTAAGCATGCATTTATTGCCCATGGTGACACGCAGATCAAACCCTATGACCGTGTGGTGGTCTTTGCCCTGCCGATCGCACTCCGGACCATCGGCAAGCTTTTCAACTAAACTGACAATGCTCAACTACCGGACCATCATTCGAATTTTCAGCTTACTCCTGATTACAGAGGGGATCTTCATGTGGTTCTCCATTCCCGTATCACTCATTTTCGGGGAAGCGGATGCCTGGGTGTTTCTCCTTTCGGGTGCCATTGTCTCCCTGACGGGAGTTGTTATGTATATGCCGGTCAGGAAGTCACCGCTTCAGGTAAATCGACGCGATGGTTATATCATTGTCACCGGTGGGTGGCTCCTCTTTTCTCTTTGTGGCACCATACCCTTCCTGCTGACCGGGTCGATACCCGGAATAACGGATGCTTTTTTTGAAACCATGAGCGGTTTTACCACAACGGGGGCTTCCATTTTGAATGATATTGAAGACCTGTCCCACGGGGTCCTCTTCTGGAGAAGCCTGATCCAGTGGCTGGGAGGCATGGGAATCATTCTGCTGACATTGCTCCTGTTACCGTTTCTGGGGATCGGTGGAATGCAGCTTTTCACGGCAGAAGTACCCAGTCCCACTCCCGATAAACTTCACCCGCATGTGAAAGATACAGCTGCCCGGTTATGGCTGATCTATCTGTTCCTGACCGTTGGTGAGACCCTGTTGCTGTGGGCCGGAGAGATGGGGTTGTATGATGCAGTATGCCATTCTCTGACCACCATGGCCACAGGGGGATTCTCTACCAAACAGGCCAGTATAGCTTACTGGAGTTCACCCTATATACAATATGTGGTCACACTGTTTATGTTCCTGGCCGGAACCAATTTTACACTTACCTATTTTGCCATGCACGGTCAGTTCAGGAAGGTGTGGCAGAATGAGGAGTTCAAGTGGTATCTGGGTTTCATTGGCGTGTTTTCCTTGATCATTACATTGGGTCTGTTCTTTACCAATACAGGTGATTTTGAACCTGCTTTCAGAAAGGCTGTTTTTCAGGTGGTCTCCATTTTGACCACCACAGGGTTTGCCACAGCTGACTACCTGAAGTGGACTCCCTGGATGATCGTGTTGATCTTCATGTTGATGTTTTTTGGGGGATCTGCCGGTTCCACGGGGGGCGGACCAAAAATTATGCGGATAGTGATCATGCTGAAAAACAGTACCCAGGAGTTGAAGCGTATGATCCATCCCAATGCGGTTATTCCGGTCCGGCTCAATAAGGAGTCGGTTGGGGAGTCCATTGTAACCAATGTACTGGCATTCATTGTATTCTACGGGATTATTACATTCATATCTGTCGCCGTCCTTTCCCTGCTGGGTACCGACTTCAATACCTCACTGGGTGCGGTGGCCGCCACGCTGGGTAATATCGGACCGGGAATCGGTCAGGTTGGGCCGGCGCTTAATTATGCAGATCTCCACGCGGCCGGCAAATGGTTCCTCTCTTTTCTGATGCTGGTAGGCAGACTGGAACTTTTTACAGTCCTGGTACTCTTCTCACCCCTTTTCTGGAAAAGATAGCTATGAGGGGATCAGGCCTGGGACAACCGGTATTCTGCCGGTAATTTACCGAAGGTTTTTTTGAACCAGTTCGTTCATCAACAATTTTCCAAAATTCTCCCTGTTGTTGGAAGCCCCGGCAATGGCAATTTTATTATGATTCAGAAAAGCCTGTATGGTTTTCTTCATGATAGCATATTTTAGCCTGAGTTATTCATCAATAGTTCAGGTCAGGTAATAGATTTCCGGATACAAGTTAAGAAACAGAGAGAACAAATAAAATTACCGGTCCACTTCACCCAGCCCCTCCCGGCGCACCTCAGGTTCCTCCCCGCTGCAATCGATCACGGTGGAAGGGATGATACCGCCATATCCTCCATCAATTACAGCATCCACCAGGTCTCCGTACTCTTCATGAATCAATTCCGGATCGGTAGGGTACTCAAGGATCTGATCATCCATCTTCAGGGAGGTGGTCAGGATGGGATTTCCCAGTTGCCTGACGATTTCCAGTATAATTTGGTTATCCGGGATCCTGATACCTACTGTTTTGCGACGCTGTTTGATGAACCTGGGTACCTGCGTGCTGGCTGTCAGGATAAAAGTGTATGGTCCCGGAAGAGAGGATTTCATCAATTTAAAAGTAGTATTGTCCACGTGCCGGGCGAAATCCGAGAGCTGGCTGAGATCTGCACAGATAAATGAGAACCTGGCCTTGTCCGGCCTGATCCCCTTAATCCTGGCAACCCTTTCCACGGCCCTGGCTTTGGTAATATCACAACCGATCCCGTACACCGTGTCGGTAGGGTAGATGATCACACCCCCGTATTGTAGCAGGTCAACGATCTTGTTGATTATCCTGGAGTCCGGATTTTTTTCATACAGTTTTAGCAGCATTACCTTGTGTTAAACCGCCTAAAAATAGTATAATTGTTAGAAATGGCTCCGGATTATCATTTAAACAGATGCATCTGCCAACCATAGAGAGGGAACATTACCGTATCAGGCCCTGGCATCCAGATGATGCTGTATCCCTGGTGAGACATGCCAATAACCCTGAACTTGCTCTCAATATGCGGGATGCTTTTCCCTACCCGTATACCCTTGCCGATGCCAGGAAGTGGCTTAACACACTGGGGAATAAAAGGAATGATATGATCCTCGCCATTGAGGTGAATAATGAAGCCGCAGGAGGCATCGGTCTGCACGGATTAACAGATGTGTACCGCTACAACGGAGAGATTGGATACTGGTTATCCAGGGACTACTGGGGCCGGGGCATCATGACCGATGTTGTGGATGTCATGGTGGAATATGCATTTGTACAGACCCACTGGCTACGTCTTTTTGCATGTGTTTTCGAACACAACCTCGCTTCCATGAAGGTGTTGGAGAAAAATGGATTCAGGAAAGAGGCCGTTCACAGAAAAGCAGTGATGAAAGCGGGAAAACTCCTGGATGAGCATCTGTACGGATTGTTAAAAGAGAACTGGCTTGCCCGGAGCAGGGCCGGTTAAGCAAGGTGCATGGCCGGTTAAACCAGGAGCTCATCTGGTTGGGCCGGTTCTTTATTTACCCCGGTTCCTTCTCCGGGTCCATCCCTGGTGTTTCCTCTTCCTCTTCCTCTTCAAATGGAGATCTTTCCGGTTCCGGTCCCTGGTCCCTGTACAGAATAGCCAGCAGAACCCCGGCAACCACGCCTGTAATATGAGCCTCAAAAGAGAC